>JALERH010000175.1 GCA_022764275.1 Blautia sp.
GCTCTGCTGAACATGGATGGTGAGGTTGTCGGAATCAACTCCGCAAAACTTGCATCCACTGAGGTTGAAGGTATCGGTTATGCGATTGCCATTTCTGATGTATCGGATATTCTGGAAGATCTGATGAACGAAGAAACCAGAGACAAGGTAGAAGATGGCGAGCACGGTGTACTTGGTATCATGGGAAGTACAGTCAGCGAGGAAGGAAGCCAGGTTTATGGTATTCCGGAAGGTGTATTTGTCAAGGAAGTAACCGAAGGCGGCGGAGCAGAAAAAGCCGGTATTCAGGAAAATTCGGTTATCACAAAATTTGATGGAAAAACAGTTACCTCTATTGAAGAACTGGTCGATCTTCTGGAATACTATGAGCCGGGGGAAAAAGTTGAGGTGACTTTGCAGATTCCGCACGGTAACAGCTACAAAGAAGAAACTGTGACGGTAAAGCTTGGCAAGAGTACAGATACGGAAGAAAAGGACGACGATAAGGACTCCGATGACAACAGCGACAATCTTTTCAAAGATTTTGAAGAAAATGAAGACGACGGATTTGACCAGGGCGGGGATTTTGACGACTGGCAGTAAAGAATAAAAACAAAAAGGGTTCACCTGTGGCAGCAGGTGAACCCTTTTTTCAATAACCGTTCTATTGAATCCGGGAAACAACTGGGCTATAATAGGAAATACCATGCACAGAAGATTCAATGGAAAAAAGGAGAACGAATGAATAAGAAGCCATACCTGATTTTTGATATAGATGATACTCTTTACAGCCAGATGCAGCCGCTTCTTGATGCCTGTGAGGGATGTCTTGGGAGAAAGCTGGATGACCCGGAAAGATTTTACCGGATTTTCTGCAAACGCAGCGGTGAAATGTTTCTGTTCAGCGAGAGTGGACAGGTGAGTATTGAAGAATCCCGAATCTGCCGGATCACCAATACCATGAAGGACATGGAGATTCCCTTTACGGAGGAAATGGCCGGGGACTTTCAGAGGCGATATCAGGAAAATCAGTCTCATTTAAGAGTTTCAGAAACATTGTCCGGAATATTGGATACCTGTATACAAAATGGGATTTTTATGGGAATCATTACAAACGGTCCGCTGAAGCATCAGATGAAAAAATATCATACCTTGGGTCTGGAAAAATGGATTCCGGAAAACAGGGTGCTGGTGTCGGCAGGAGTGGGAGTAGCGAAGCCGGATGAAGGAATATTCCGTCTGGCGGAGGAGCGCATGAAGCTTGATCCGGAGTGCACCTATATGATTGGGGATTCCTATGAAAACGATATTCTGGGAGCTATGAACGCCGGATGGAAAACAATCTGGATGAATCACCATAAATACCCGGTTCCGGAGGGTGTAAAGTCACCGGATTACATTGCTTACAGCGAAGCAGAGCTGGGAGAGATTATCCGAAATATTACGGAGTGAGAGCAGCTTTGTGGCAGATATACCTGAAATTTACAATTTGCAGAGGAGAGAAAGATGATACGATTTGAATGTGACTATGCGGAAGGAGCGCATCCGCAGATTATGCAGGCTTTGATAGAGACGAATATGGAGCAGACACCGGGGTATTCTACGGATGAGCATTGCGCCTGTGCACGGGAATACATTCGGAAAGCCTGTGAGGCACCGGATGCAGCAGTGGAATTTCTGGTAGGAGGTACGCAGACAAATGTGACGGTAATCTCTGCCTGTCTGAAGCCCTATCAGGGAGCGCTTTGTGCCGCAAGCGGACATATTAACGTTCATGAAACCGGGGCGATGGAGGCATACGGTTACAAGGCATTAACCCTGGAAAGTCCGGACGGAAAGATCACGGCAGCCCAGGTAAAGAAGGCGTGGGAAGATCATATCCACAATGCAAGCCATGAGCATATGGTACAGCCGGGAATGGTGTATATTTCCTGGCCTACGGAATGCGGAACTTTGTACTCTAAAGGGGAACTGACGGCAATCAGTGAGGTATGCCATGAAATTGGACTGAAGCTTTTTGTGGACGGAGCACGGTGCGGATATGGATTGGCAGCTCTGGGAAATGATGTGACACTGGCTGATCTGGCAAAGCTGACGGATGTATTTTACATTGGCGGAACAAAGGTCGGGGCGCTTTTCGGGGAGGCTGTGGTCATCACAAACCCGGAACTTCAGAAGGATTTTCGATATTATATCAAGCAGCATGGCGGAATGCTGGCAAAGGGAAGACTTCTGGGAATCCAGTTTGAGACGCTTTTCAGGGATGGACTGTATTATGAGATTTCCAGACATGCTATTGATCTGGCGATGCAGATCCGGGATGCTTTTATGCATTGTGGAGTTTCATTTTTCTTTGATTCCGTTACGAATCAGCAGTTTCCGATTCTGAATGCCGCGCAGATGGAGGAGTTCGGCAAAAAATATGCCTTTGAACTTTGGGAAACCGTGGATGAGGAGCACTTTGCAGTACGTTTTTGCACAAGCTGGGCCACAAAAGAGGAAAATGTAAAGGCTCTGGTGGAGGACATCAAAAGAATCTGTGAATAGCAGAGTAAAGAGTGAGAGAAAAGGAACAATAAATTATAAAACATGGAAATCAGGAGTGAAAGAAATGGATGCACTGACAAGATTTTTGAAATACATTCAGATCGATACAGAATCTGATGAAAGCAATGAAGGGCAGACACCTTCCAGCCCGCAGCAGTGGAATCTGGCAAAAGTACTGGTAGAGGAATTAAAAGAACTTGGGGCAGAGGATGCTCATGTAAATGATTTCTGTACCGTTTATGCGCATTTTCCTGCTACGCCTGGATACGAGGACAAAAAGGCACTGGGCTTTATCGCACACATGGATACGGTTTTGAATGGAAAAAATATTTCCCCAAGACTGATTGAGAATTATGATGGAAAAGATGTGACACTGGAAAACGGTTTTGTCATCCGTGTGGCGGAGAATCCGGAATTGCCTGGCTTAAAGGGAAGAACGCTGGTGGTGACAGACGGAACCACCATCCTGGGGGCAGATGATAAGGCCGGAATCGCAGCAATTATGCGTATGTGTGAAAAGCTTACTGACCCGGAATTCCCCCATGGACGGATTTGTATTGCATTTACGCCCGATGAGGAAGTAGGAAGCGGCGTGGATAAATTTGACCTGAAGGAATTCGGCGCGGATTATGCCGTGACTGTGGACGGAAGTGCAGAGGATACCATCGAATGTGAGAATTTTAATGCTGCTTCGGCAAAAATCACGGCGGCAGGTGTGGAGGCGCATCCGGGTTCCGCAAAAGGTATTATGGTAAATGCCGCAGGAATCATCAATGAATTTATTGGGATGATGCCGAAGGATGAGGTCCCGGAAAAAACAGAAGGCCGTGAGGGCTTTTTCCACCTGCTTGAAATGTGCGGAAATGTGGAAAACGCTTCCGCAAGCTATATCATTCGGGACTTTGATAAAAAGAATATGGAAAAGCGGAAAAAAGTCATGCGTGACATATGTTCCACATTGCAGGAGAAGTATGGAGAGGACAGAATTTCCCTGGAAATTCAGGATTCTTATTCGAATATGCTGGAAATCATCAGACAGTATCCGGAGCTGATGAAGAGCCTTGAGGATGCTATACGAAACGCGGGAATGGAGCCGAAATATCTGCCCATCCGAGGCGGCACGGACGGATGCCGCCTGTCGTATGAAGGGCTTCCATGTCCAAACCTTGGTGCGGGCGGCTATGGCTTTCATGGCGTGCATGAGCACTGCACTGCCGAAGGGCTGGAAAATGGAGCCAGGGTATTGCTGGAGCTGATTACAACTGTTTTCTGAAAATAATCTGCCGCTCCAGCTCTGTAACATGGTTGCCGTTATCGTCGGTTCTGGTTTCCATGAGGGAAGGGAAAAAGCCATTGGAAGTCCAGAAGCGCATGGTTTCCGGGTCTTCTTCGATGGCGTCTAGCCGTACGACTTCAATCCCGCTTTCCATGAGGAAGAAGAGAAGTTCTTCTATAATGCGGGAGCCGATGCCTGTTTTCTGAAGGTCTTTTTTCACCATAAACCAGTTGATGCAGGCGTTGGAAGGAAGCGGATATCGCACGACTAAATCCATCAGGGCAACAAGCTGGTCTTCCTGATAATAGCCTGCAAAAAATTTATCCTCCGGATCAGCGCCTTCGGGGACGTGGGACATGGCATTACGGAGCGTCTCCTCAGATGGACGGGTTTTGATTAATTCATAGTAAGCGGTATTTTCCTGACACAGAGCGAGGGCATCCGGGATGTCCTCCCCGGTCAGGAATTTTATTTTGTATACGTTGGAACTGTATTCTAATGGCAGTCTCATAGGGTACCTCCTTGATTCTGAAAGTTATTATAACACCTTAGTATACTATGATACGCCAGATATTACCATGAAAAAATGAATGTAATTAAGATGGAATTTCCGTTTCCGAAAAATATGAAAAAAGATTGCATTTTTATTCATCTTCGTGTATGATATAAAAATAACAAAAAACAACAAAACAGATGGAAGTAAATAATCCGGAAAAACACCGATTACGAAGGCGTATCGTATGAGGTGTTTTTTGCTTTTATGGAGAAAAAAACGGTAGAGAGAAAGCTTCCAGCACAGGCAGAAAGAGGGAATAGGATATGTCGGATAATGAAATGATGAATCTGGAGGAACTTGGAAATTTAAAAGAAGATTTTGAGATGCTGGAAGAGGAGTTGATGAAAAATGAGCGGATCAATCCAAATCTGTATATTGAGTACGATGTAAAGAGGGGACTGCGTGATTCAGCCGGAAAAGGTGTTCTGACCGGACTTACGGAAATTTCCGATGTATGCGCATATAATTTGATCAACGGCAGGCGAATCCCTGCAGAGGGAAAACTCTATTATCAGGGAGTAGATGTAGAGGATATTGTGAAAGGGCTGGAGAAACGGAAATTCGGATTTGAGGAGACGATCTATCTTCTGTTGTTTGGAAAACTGCCTAATGAGGAAGAACTGAATCTGTTTCTTAATGTTATGTTTGAACTGCAGGGAATCAGCGGACGATTTGTCCGGGATGTTGTGATGAAGGCATCCAACGCAAATATCATGAATGCCATGCAGCGCTGCATTCTGACCTTGTATACTTATGACGCTCAGGCAGATGATATTTCCGCAGGAAACGTACTGCGCCAGTGTCTGGAACTGATTGCCAAGGTTCCGCTGATCGCGGTGTATTCCTATCACTCTTACCGTCATTTTAGGAAAGACGATACACTTTTGATTCGAAATCCGAAGAAAGGCCTGTCACTGGCGGAGAATATCCTGTTGATGCTCCGCCCGGACGGACAGTATACAGAACTGGAGGCGAAGGTACTGGATATCGCGCTGATCCTGCATGCGGAGCACGGCGGCGGAAATAACTCCACATTTACCACTCATGTGGTAAGCTCATCAGGTACAGACACCTATTCTTCTGTGGCTGCGTCTATCGGTTCCCTGAAAGGACCGCGTCATGGCGGCGCTAATCTGAAGGTGCAGAATATGTTTGCAGACATTAAGACCCATATAGAGGACTGGACAAATGAAGAAGAGGTTGCGGCATATCTTCAAAAGATTCTGGACAAGGAGGCTTTTGACAGAACTGGCCTGATCTACGGAATGGGACATGCCGTTTATACACTGTCAGACCCGCGTGAAGTAATACTGAAAAAGTTTGCGAAGGCCCTTGCACAGGAAAAAGGCATGATGGAAGAATTTAATCTTTATGAACTGGTGGAATGTCTTGCCGGAAGACTCATTATGGAGCACCGGAAGCTTTTCAAAAATGTCTGCGCCAATGTGGACTTTTTCAGTGGCTTTGTATACAGCATGCTGGGAATCCCGGAGGAGTTATTCACCCCGATTTTTGCCATTGCGCGTATGCCCGGCTGGAGTGCACATCGTCTGGAGGAGCTGATGAATACAAGTAAGATCATTCGCCCTGCTTATAAATATGTGGGACAGCATGTGGACTACATCCCGCTGGAGGAAAGAGACTGAGTCTGCGCTGCGGTTTTTGGCAGAAAGGATCGAAATACGTAAGAATTGTCTTGACAATATGAAAGTAGTCAGATTATAATAGTAGTAACGATTACTATTATTTGAAGATTGCATATTATGGAAGGAGGCAATATTATGGGGTTTCGATGTTCGGTATGCGGCTATATTTTTGAGGGGGAAAAATTGCCGGATGATTATGAATGTCCGATCTGTCATCAGACCGGAAAATTTGAGGAGTTTTCAGAAGGGGAAACAAAGCAGGACAAGGCAGAGGAGAAGAAAGCTCTCGACCTGTCCTATGACAGTCTGTTTTCAAGACAGGACGATACCTGCCGCTATATGAAGGAAATCCATGAAATGGCAGTTACCGGAAAGTCTCTTCATGGTTCCATGGGAACTCAGATGAAAATGCCGGGATGGGATGACATCCTGATTCTGGGAGCTCAGTTAAACCCTCTTCCTCTTGATGACGGAGAGGAAGTAAATACAACAACGGTCATAGGAAAACGTGCGAAAAAGCCTATGGTGATCGAGAATCCGGTGTTTATTTCCCATATGTCCTTTGGCGCGCTTTCCAGGGAAACAAAGACAGCTCTTGCGAGAGGAAGTGCACTTGCAGGCTCTGCTATGTGCAGCGGTGAGGGAGGTATCCTGCCGGAGGAAAAAGCTGCGGCAGACAAATACATATTTGAGTATGTTCCGAACCGTTACAGTGTGACACCGGAGAATCTGAGGACTTCGGATGCCATCGAGATTAAGATCGGACAGGGAACAAAACCGGGAATGGGAGGCCATTTGCCGGGAGATAAAGTGACAAAGGAAATTGCAGCGATCCGCGGCAAGGAAGTGGGACAGGATATCCAGAGTCCATCCAGGTTCCCGGATATCCGGACAAAAGAAGATCTGAAGGAACTGGTTTACATGCTGAGGGAAGCATCCGGGGGACGTCCCATCGGAATCAAGATCGCAGCGGGAAGAATCGAAAAGGATCTGGAATTCTGTGTGTTTGCAGAACCTGATTTTATTACCATTGACGGACGTGGAGGCGCCACCGGCTCAAGCCCTCTCCTTCTGAGGGAATCTACCAGTGTACCGACCATTTATGCCCTTCACCGGGCAAGAAAATATCTGGATTCCATCGGATCGGATATCGAACTGGTTATTACCGGCGGTCTTCGGGTATCTTCTGATTTTGCAAAAGCTCTGGCTATGGGTGCTGACGCCGTTGCCATAGCTTCTGCGGCTCTGATCGCAGCAGCCTGCCAGCAATACCGCATCTGCGGCACCGGAATGTGCCCGGCGGGTGTAGCGACACAGGATCCGTCCCTTCGTGCAAGACTGAAGGAAGACGTGGCAGCTCAGAGAGTCGGAAACTTCCTGAACGTATCTCTGGAAGAACTGAAAATGTTCGCAAGAATCACGGGACATAAGAACCTGCACGATTTATCGGTGGACGATCTGGTGACCATTAACAGAGAGATTTCTGAGTTTACCGACATTCCGCATGCATAAAACGGCTGAGCACACAGAAAGTGTGAAAGGAATATGAAAAATCCTCGAAATGAATTGACACCTGAAAAAGAGGTATGGTATAAATAATCTAAAGATTGGCAAACCTGTCGAAAGACAGGGACGCAAAGCTATGGTGTCTAAACATAAGAGATGTATGACAGGCCGGCTGCAACAAAATGTTGCAGCCGGTCTTTTAGCGCATCTTCGGGAAAGAGAAACAGGACACCTTTTTCACAGGAGGAAGGAATTGAATCAGGTATCAAGGGAAGAAAAAAAATTCCTGATCAACAGGGAAGAGTATTACAAAAAGAGCCACCAGCTTTCGCAAGTGCTTGCACAGGATAAAAATAACGGATCGGACGGATACCTGGTGCGTTCTTTATATTTTGACACTATTTATGATAAGGATTTTTATGATAAGCAGGATGGAATTGAAACAAGAAGAAAAATACGCCTGAGGTGTTATGATCCGGGCAATGATTTTGCTCTTTTGGAAATGAAACAGAAGCAGGGGTGCTATCAGATGAAACGCTCGCTTAGAGTATCGAGAGAAGATGCTGTGAGACTTACAAAAGGAGATTATTCTCCCCTTCTGCATTATCCGGAGAGCTTTGCACAGGAATGCTACGCACTGATGCAGTGTCAGTGCTATCGGCCAAAGACGATCGTGCAGTACCAGCGCAAGGCATTTGTGGCGAAGGAAAATAAAATCAGAATCACTTTTGACAGCAGGATCGAGTCTACCGAGAGCTGTTTTGATTTGTTTTCTCCAAAGCTTAATATGAATCCGGTACTGGACGCTTTTCAGGTGGTGCTGGAAGTAAAGTACAATGGCTTTCTTCTGGAATACATAAAACGGATGCTGAACAG
>JALERH010000197.1 GCA_022764275.1 Blautia sp.
CGGCCTCTCCAGAAATTTCCGCCTCCGATGACGATTCCCACCTGAAGTCCTTCTTCTGTAATCGCCTTGATCTGCTTTGCCACAGCGATGACCGTCTCCTCGTCAAAACCCGTTTTCTTCGAACCTGCGAGAGCCTCTCCGCTCAATTTCAGTAATACTCTTTTCATATCCATGTTTTCATCCCGCCTTGCTTTTATTTTTTAATGCTGTTTACCACACTCCGGCTACAACCTCATTTCCAGCCTCATCCACTGTTGTGGACACCGTAAAGGAGGGGTAATAATGATATCCGGTCTCACCGGTCTCCGGCTCGTTTTCATAATCACTGCCTTCCGGCTCTCCGATTGCGCTGATCAGGCTGTCCAGAGACTGTCCGATATATTTCTCTGCTTCGGAAGCATCCGGATCCTCGGGATTCGTATCGCTGCCATTATTCGGTGCAGGTGTTGCAGTGGGAGCACTCGGCTGTGGAGTCGGAGTCGCATCTGTATTCTGGTTGTTATTATCCTGATCGTCGTCATCCTCATTATCACTATCCAGCAGACCCAGACGCTGTTTCACTTCATTTAAGGTGGAAGTCTCTTTCTTCGTGCTTCCGCTTAAATATGTTGCATATGGAATCGCATCCTCACCGGTACCATCCATACGCAAAGTGATCTGCGTAATATTCTGGAGCGGAATCTTACGGAAAAAGCACTCGCTTCTGTCTTCATCCGTATAGGTGATACGGATATCATAGCTGGTCACTGTTTTCCCGTCCTCATCTTTCTGGTTTTTGTCAAAATAATAAAGTGCCTTATCCCCGTTTTTCAAGGTAAATTTACCATCTACCAGTTCATCCCCCCAATCATCGTCGTCTGTATTCGGCCGGATATAGATTCTAGCCACATCAGCTCCCGTCTGATTGATCAGAATCACTTTGGATGCAGTTGCTGTCTTCGTACCTATTACATTTTTAATGTCTTCATCCGTTGACTTCTGCATATTTACGAGATCATTGTCATTTGTATCTTTATCTGTAACTTCTGCGGGCGCCACCGTTACCTGTGGTTCCTGCTTCGACGTATCTTCTTTCTCTTTGCCGCAACCGGATGCCAATGCTGCAGCAGCCAGGATACCGGCAAGAATGATATAGCGTTTCTTCATATATATGCCTCCCTGATCGGAATCGCTTCATAATCAATTTTCTTTTTATTCCTCACTATTATTGCAGAGTATCACTTTCTTGTCAACCAAACGGGTGAGGATTTCATATATTTTTTAGACTTTTGCCCACGCCACATGGCTGCCTTTTTTGGTTTTGGTCACGAAAAGCTTTGACTCTATCTGCTCTTTCAGCTCAGTTACATGGGAAATGATTCCGATCAGACGGTTTTCTCCTGCCAGGTCGTAAAGGACGCGGATTGCCTGTTCTCTGGCATTGTCATCCAGAGATCCGAATCCTTCATCGATAAATAATGTGTCCAGCCGGACAGCTCCGGTGCTGTCCTGAATCACGTCCGCCAACCCCAGTGCCATAGACAGTGCCGCCATAAAGGATTCCCCGCCGGACAGGGTTTTCACATCACGGATACTCTCAGTCACCAGACTGTAAATATCCAGGTCAAGTCCCACTCTTCCCTGATTGCCAAGCTGGCTCAACCTGCGGCATTTCAGGATAAACTGCCCGGAAGACATCTGCATCAGACGCTTATTTGCACGATGAATGATCTTTTCAAAATACTGTCTCTGAATATACGATTCAAAGTCAATTTTTGCAGTTCCGCTGAGATTTCCACAGGCTGTCTGACTCAGATGGTGCAAAGTCACATATTCCTTCTGTAAGGTATTATGTTCCTTCTGATATTTTTTCAGGAGTTCTGCAGTCATCTCATCTGACTGATACATGCTGTATACCTTCTGGTATTCTTTTTCCAGATCCCGGCATTCTACGTTGAGAACAGCAAGCTCCTCTTCCGCTGTTTCTACTGCTTTGCCGATCTCCTCCCCGTCCGGGCCAATCTGGAAAAAATCATTTTTCCCGGACTCCTGCTTCCACTTTTTCAAAAGCTCTGTTTTCTGCTCCATAGCGGCCTTTTTTTCGCCCTTAGTCTGGGAAGCCTGACGGATAAAAGCTTCCAGTTTCTTTCTGGCTGATTCTGCCATTTTTCTGACAGATTCCGCCTCCTGTTCCAGAATTGTCTGTTCTGCCTTTCGTTCTGCTTTTTTCCGATTGTATTCCTCCCGGCACTCTTTCAGCTCTGTTTTTGCTTTTTCCATGGCATTCGAAGCTTTCTGCTTCCATTCGTCTGCCTTCGCGTCAAAATTCTCTCCCAGAAGCCGTTTTCCTTCCTGAGTCAGGCTTCCCAGCGCAGTCTGGTAATCCCGCGCCGCTTCTTCATAACTTTTCTGAGCCTGTTCCCGCTCTTCCTCTGCTTTTTTGCATGTCTTCTTTCCATTTTCCACCTGTGCCTGGGAAGGAGCTTCGCTGGACAAAAGAGCTTTCCTTGGGTGGACAGTGCTTCCGCACACAGGACAGGGCATTCCATCCATCAGACTATCTGCCAGAATCCCGGCCTGCTCCCGCAAAAACAGGTCGTACATCTTTTCGTATGCCTGCTGCTTTTCCTTATAGCTTCTGTTTGCCTTGTCCCAGTCTGCGGCGGTCTTCTTTTGCTTTTTCATAGCCAGAATTGCCTCTGACCAGAGCGATTTCAGTCCTTCCATCTGAGAAAGTCTTTCCTTTAGTGCTTTTTCCTCTTCCGCAAAACGCTGCTGTTCTTTTTCCGCGGCAATCTTGTGCATCTGAAGCTTTTCGGTTTTTTCTTGCAGTTTTTGGGTTCCCTTTCTTTCTTCTTCCTGGTACTGTGCCTCCAGAAGCAGATTTTCTTCCAGCCATTTCTCCTGCTTTTGGATTTTTTCCTGCAGGCTCACAATCGTCCTGGCCGTATCCCATATTTTTTCCATCCGGGAAGCCTGCTGTTTTTTCTGCTCCTTTTCAGTTTGCAAAAGCGTAACCTGCCGCCCCAGTTCCTTTATCAAAAGCTCCAGAAGCCGCAAAAGCTCCTCGGGATTTCCCTGTTCTCTGGCCTTTTCAAGACTTTCCGATCCTTCCCAGTCTTCCGGTGCCAGGATCCGCATTCCCTGTTCCCGGATGGCCTTTTCCTTATCCTTCAGCCGTCCATAGCTGTCCTTTTCCAGTTCTCTTAATTCCTTCTGGATTTTTCCGTAAATCCCAGTGTCAAAAATTCTGGAAAAAATCTCCTTTCTCTCCTCAGATTTCGCATGAAGGAGCCGCAGAAAATCTCCCTGGGCGATCATTGCTACCTGCATAAACTGCTCCGCATCCAGCCCAAGAAGTTCCTGAATCTTACGGTTTACCTCCCTTTTATTTCCGCGGAAAAGGCTTCCATCCGGAAGATATAATTCCACCTTTGACTTTTCCTGTGTCTTTTTGGGATTTCCATCCTTATCTTTTCTCAGACTTTCCCGTTCATAATCCGGGTTTCGGACGATCCGGTAATCCTCTCCCCTGCAGGAAAAAGAAAATTCCACAAAAGTAGGGGTGCGAAGATCCGCATAGGAGCTGCGCATCATGTTTCCATCCCGGACACCGCCGCTGGTCCTGTCATACAGAGCATACACGATTCCGTCAAAAATCGTGGTTTTCCCGGATCCGGTATCTCCGGTTACCAGAAAAATTCCGTTTTCCATGCCGGAAAAATCCACCGTTTCCTCCCCTGCATAGGAACCAAATGCCGACATCACAAGCTTTAACGGTCTCATGTTCACTCCTCCTGTGCTTTTTCCAGAATCTGTTTCATCACGTCCCGCTCTTCCTCATTCATGGGACATCCATTGACTTCCTCATAAAACTTTTCAAACCTTTCCAGCGGATTCGCGGGTTCCCCGGCTTCTGACATATTTTCCAGTGCCAGCCTTGTACGGGTATTTTCCACCTTAAGCTCCAGCATATTGGGAAAAACCTCCAGAAGCTTTTCCCGCGGCTGATAGGGCATGCGCTCGTCCGTAAGAGTCAGGCTCACGTAGTCCTCACACCCCTGTCTCAAAAGCTCCTCCAGAGTCCCGCTCATCTGCTTCACATCCCGCAGCGGATGAAGCGGTAAAGTTTCGATTACCGGTTCCGTTCCCTTTTCTTTCAGGGTTACCACCGTGAGGCTTTTTTCGTCCCTGCTTTCTCCTGCAGAATATTTCAGGAGCGTACCGCAGTAGCGGCGGGAAGGTCTTCCCACGCACTGGGCTTTATGAATGTGCCCCATGGCAACATAGTCAAAGCCTTCCACCGCGGAAATGTCTGCGTTTCCTGCTCCGCCCACATAGACGGTCTCCGAATCACTCCTTGACGGTTCCACTCCGGAAGCGGTGTAAAACTGATGGGTCACCAGTACCTTTCTCATTCCGGAAGCCGGATTTTCCCTTTCCAGAAGGCGTTTTATGGATTCCGTACAGGAGAGCGGCTCCTCATCCTCAAAAACATTTCTCACATAACCCGGTTTCAGAAAAGGCAGAAGCCAGAATTCCACTTTCCCGTATTCATCGGAAAGCGTCACTTTTTTCAGATGCTCCGACGCCGTGGCCGGTACCATCCCGGCTATGTAAAGCCGCTGCCTCTCCAGCAGAGTGCTGGCAAAGTCAAGCCTCTCCGGCGAATCGTGATTTCCGCTGATGACCAGGATATCCACATCCAGGTCTGCCAGTTTCCGGATAAATTCATCAAAAACAGCCACTGCCTCCGCCGAGGGGACGCTTTTGTCATAAACGTCCCCTGCGATGACAATGGCCTGTGGCTCTAATTTTCGGGCATACTGCACGATTTCCTCCAGAATGGCCTTCTGGTCTTCCTTCAGAGAATAAAAATGCAGCTGTTTCCCAATATGCAGATCTGACAGATGAAAAAATTTCATATCTTCTCCTTGCAGCCTAATACAGATTTTTTACCTTAAAGTCTCTCTCAGCCTCACGGCGCTGATCCTTCTTTGCGATATCCTGACGCTTGTCGTAAAGTTTTTTGCCTCGTGCCATGCCGATTTCCACTTTCACCAGGCTGTCCTTAAAATACACCTTTAAAGGTACCAGTGTCAGGCCTTTTTCCTTCAGCTTTCCATCGATCTTATTGATCTCACAGCGATGCAGCAAAAGCTTGCGGACACGCAGAGGATCTTTATTGAAAATGTTTCCCTTTTCATAGGGACTGATGTTCATCCCGTAAATGAACAGTTCTCCCTGCTCCACGCGCACATAGGATTCCTTGATACTGCACTTTCCCATACGCAGGGACTTTACTTCTGTTCCCACCAGTGCAATGCCTGCCTCATACGTATCTTCTATAAAATAATCGTGAAATGCTTTTTTATTGTTGGCAATCAGTTTGATTCCCGGTTTCTTTGCCATAGGTTCCTCCCCTTTCAATCAAGCGTCTCCACCAGGACAAAATCCACGGTCTTTAACATGGTATCCGCATCCTCCACACGGACGCGCACCTTCTGTCCCAGACGGAAGACTTTTTTTGTCATATCCCCCCGAAGTTCAAAGTTCTCCTGGTCAAAGACATAATAATCATCCCTCAGGGTATTCACATGGACAAGCCCTTCCACCGTGTTGGGCAGCTCCACATAAAAGCCCCATCCCGTCACGCCGGAGATAATTCCCTCGAATTCTTCTCCAAGATGATAGGACATATATTCCGCTTTTTTCAGCTTGTCGGACTCCCGCTCTGCCTCATCGGCACGGCGCTCGCACACACTGGACTGAAGTGCCACCTCATCCAGCATCTCTCTATAGCGCTCTGTCCGGCCCTCCCGGGTGATTCTTCCTCTAAGCTTATCCTTGATAATCCTGTGTATCTGCAGATCCGGATAACGCCGGATGGGCGATGTGAAATGGCAGTAATATTTTGCTGCCAGCCCAAAATGGCCGCTGCATTGCGTCGTATATTTTGCCTGCTTCATGGTACGCAGCGTCAGGCGGGAAATCTGCGGCTCATTAGGAAGCCCTTCGATGTCCTCCAGAATGGTCTGGATTTCCTTTGGAGTGATCTCCTGTCCGGATTTCTGTATTTTAACTCCCTGATTGTGAAGCAGTGTCAGCAGACTTTCCACCTTCTCCGGATCCGGATTTTCGTGGGTCCGGTACACAAACGGCAGCCCTTCCCGGCAGTATTCCTCTGCCACCGTCTCATTGGCCATCAGCATAAAATCCTCGATGATCCGTGTCGCTACATTCGTCTCATATGGTTTGATGTCAATGGCACGTCCCGCATCGTTCAGAATAATCTTGCTTTCCGGAAAATCAAAATCAATGGAGCCTCTGTGGTGACGGTTTTTCCTCAGAATTGCTGATAAATCCCGCATATGGAAAAACATGGGAATAAGCTGTGCATACCGTCTTTTTGCATCCTCATCCGTATCTTCCAGGATATTTTTCACATCCGTGTAGCTCATGCGCTCATCCACACAGATGACGGTTTCCGCAATACGATGGGAAACCATCCTTCCGTTTTCGTCGATGTCCATCAGACAGCTCAAAGCCAGACGATCCTCTCCCTGGTTCAGGGAGCAGATGCCGTTGGACAGTCGCACCGGAAGCATGGGAATCACACGATCTGCCAGGTAGACGCTGGTGCCGCGCTTTAATGCCTCCCGGTCAAGGGCACTTCCTCCCTGAACATAATTGCTCACATCCGCGATATGAACGCCGAGATGATAGATGTTTCCTTCTTTTGTCAGGGAAATGGCATCGTCCAGATCCTTTGCATCCTCCCCGTCTATGGTCACGGTCTGAAGATGGCAGAGATCCAGCCGTCCGTCCCAGTCTGCATCCAGAACATGATCCGGCACACGGTCTGCCTGACGCAGAACCTTGTCCGGGAATTCGCTGGGAATGCCAAAGCTTTTTACGATTGCCAGAATATCCGTTCCCGGCGCTCTGCAGTTTCCAAGGGTTTCCTTTACCTTTCCTTCCGGACTTTTGTTCTTTGTCCCGTAGTCCGTAATCTGTACCACGACTTTATCCCCGTTTTTTACCCCTTTGGAATCCTTTTTGGGGATAAAAACATCTTTGGAAAACTTGGGATTGTCGCTGATGACAAAACCGTAATCGCGGTTGCTCTGATAGGTTCCCACGATTTCTGTGGTTCCCCGCTCCAGAATTTTTACAACAGCACCTTCCCTGCGTCTGCCGTCCTGCTGGTCTTTTCTGATTATAACACGGACGCGGTCCTGATGCATAGCCGTTCCGGTGTCTTCTTCAGGGATAAAAATATCTTCGTCCTCTCCTTCCACCTCTACAAATCCAAAGCCCTTTGGGTGTCCGATGAAGATTCCCTCATAAGCAGGGGTATTCTTATTCTTATTCTTCTTTCCGGATGCTTTTGAATAACGTCCTTTGCTGTCCAGATCCGCCTTTCCTTCCCACACCAGCTGTTCCAGAACCTCAAAGAGATCCTTTTTCTGCTCTTTGTCAAGGCGGAGGAGACTGGCGATTTCCCGAAACCGCATAGGCTGGTAAAGTGGATCACTCAGAAGCTCCAGAATAAATTTTTTTCTTTTCTCAAATTCTTTCTTTTTACTCAATGCTTCTCCCTCAAAATAAAAGTATATAAAAAACACTCTTGCCGACTAACAAGAGTGTTTCCTTTTTTCCGCTTAGAAATTCAGGTTCAGTACAATTGACAATACAAAAAACAGAACCGCCATAATGGTCGTCGCCTTTACCAGGCCGCCTTCCATAGTACGTCCTTTATTCTTTCCCCAGTAGCTCTCTGCTGCTCCGGCGATAGCGCCAAGACCCTGAGATTTACCTTCCTGCATCAGAACTACAACGGTAAGGGCGATACAATCTATAACAAAGATGATTGTCAATATCGTTCTTAAAATCTGCACGTGGTTACACCTCCTAATCAACTGGAGATTATTGTAACATAGGAGTTCCGGGATTTCAACTGTTTTTACACGAAATTCCTGAAAAATCCATAAAGTATAACCAACTGTGTTTCTCCCGGTCTCTGTTCATGCATGTCGTAATCTATTGTTTGCTGCTGCAGTTATTCCGTCATATTGGTATCTCTGGCAAAAGGATTTTCATAAACAGACAGCTCTCCCAGATACTCATGGATCCGGAGAAGCTGGTTGTACTTCGCATTCCGGTCAGAACGGCACGGGGCACCGGTTTTTATCTGCCCTGCCCCTGTGGCCACAGCAAGATCCGCGATAAACGCATCCTCCGTCTCACCGGAACGATGGGAAATCACAGCACGGTAGCCTGCCCTGTGCGCCATCTCCACTGCTTCGAGTGCTTCTGTCAGAGTTCCAATCTGGTTAACCTTGACCAGAATTGCATTTGCAACCTGCAGCTTAATGCCGCAGCCCAGACGCTTGATATTCGTCACAAACAGATCATCTCCCACAAGCTGGATTCTGCCGCCCAGACGCCCGGTCATAACCTTCCAGCCTTCCCAGTCATCCTCCTGCAGACCGTCTTCAATAGAAACGATCGGAAATTCCTCTGTGAGTTTTTCGTAATAATCCACCATCTCACAGCAGTCGCGGAGCACCTCTTTTCCCTTCATCTTACTTTCCCCGGGAAAATAATAGGCTCCCTTTTCTTCGTCATAAAGCTCACTGGCTGCCGCATCAATGGCAATCCCGATGTCTTTTCCCGGCTCGTATCCTGCCCGTTTTACAGCCTCCACGATCAGTTCCAGGACATCTTTTGATTCTGGCAGATCCGGGGCAAAGCCGCCTTCATCGCCTACTCCTGTGGAAAGTCCTTTCTGCTTCAGGATTATTTTCAGGAACTGATAAATCTCCGCACACATACGGATTCCTTCTGAAAAGCAGGTTGCTCCCAGCGGCATGATCATAAATTCCTGCAGATCCACCGTATTGTCCGCGTGCTTTCCGCCATTCAGAATGTTCATCATAGGTACCGGCATACGACACGTATGACAGCCTCCGATATACTGATACAGAGGGATCCTGAGGGCGAGGGATGCTGCCCTTGCCACAGCCATGGAAACACCCAGCGTGGCATTTGCTCCCAGATTGCTCTTATTATCCGTGCCGTCCGCTTCAATCAGAAGATGGTCTATATAAGTCTGATTCAGCGCGTTTTCCCCGAGAATTGCATCCGCAATTTTCGTATTTACATTATCCACAGCCTTCTGAACACTTAATCCTACGTAATTTCCCTTATCTCCATCCCGAAGCTCCACGGCCTCAAACTTTCCGGTGGATGCACCGGACGGCACGATGGCTCTTCCTGTATATCCATTCATTCCAACAACGCCTTCTCCCACGGTCACTTCCACTTCTACCGTCGGATTGCCTCTGGAATCAAGCACTTGTCTTGCGTGAACCTTTCGAACAGGCAAATAGCGCAACATATTTTTACCTCCTAAAGATTTATGCCAATAGCTTTCCCAGGAGGAAAAATTTCTATTCAGCCACCGTCACAATTACAGGGAAATATACCCCTTGCTCTTTAAGCACGCCTCAACCTCCATGATGTCCTCCACATGAAGTACCATGATGGGACGTCCCGTGTCACGATTAAAAGACAGGTACAGATAATCAATATTAATATTGCTCTCCAGAAAATCCTCCAGAAGGTGGTTCAGATTACCAACCTCATCTTTTACCTCAATTCCCAGAACATCTGTCAGTTTACAGATAAAGCCTTCTCCTGTAAGCGCTGCTACCGCACGCTCTGAGTCGGAGACCACCATACGGATAATCCCATATTCGGCACTGTCATTGGTAACAGAGCCAAGTATATTAATATTTTCTCTCTGCAGAATATCCGTAACAGTATGCATAACACCTTTCTTATTTTCCGCAAAAATAGACAACTGTTTTAACATAATTTTACTCCTCCATTCACTTTACCGCTTTATTCTACTAAACAAAGCAATTCCTGTCAAGGAATTCGGGCCGTTATCATGCTATATCGGTACATGTATCCCGGAATCATACCGGAATCTCAATCAGTTCTTTCGGTGAATGAGCCAGATTGATATGGCCTTCTTCTGTTACGATGACCATGTCCTCAATCCGTACGCCTCCGAATCCCGGCACATAAATACCCGGCTCAACGGTCTCGATCATTCCTGCCTGCAGGATCGTGTCATCGCTTGGAGACAGACGGGGATTTTCGTGAATAAAAAGCCCCACGCTGTGTCCAAGCCCATGGCCGAAGCAATCACCGTATCCGGCTTCTGTAATGATATCCCTGGCAACCTTGTCCACGCTGGAGCCGGAAACACCTGCTTTCAGCGCATCCAGTGCAGCAAGCTGTGCCTTTAAAACAACTCCATAAATTTCTTTCTGTTTTTCGCTGGCTTTTCCCAGTACAACAGTTCTCGTCATGTCAGAACAGTATCCTTTGTACTTACATCCGAAATCAAAGGTGATAAAGTCACCTGCCTCCAGCTTTTTTTCTCCTGGAATCGCATGAGGCATGGAGGAATTCAGACCGGAAGCCACAATCGTATTAAAGCCCAGATCCTCAGCGCCTTCCTTTTTCATAAGGTACTCCAGTTCAGCCGCTGCCTCAAGTTCTGTCATCCCCGGTTTTAAAAGAGGCAAAAGCTTTGCAAAGGCTCTGTCTCCAATCTCCTCTGCCTTTGCCAGATATGCAAGCTCTTCTTCTGTCTTGATACATCTCAGCGCATCAATTCTGTCTTTCAGAGGTGTCCACACATCCACCGGAAGCGCTTCTTTCATTTTATCAAACTGAGAACACAGCAGGGATTCGTCTTCATACCCCATATGGAATTCTCCTGCTTTTCCTTCTTTTTCGATGCATTCCTTCAAAATCTGCTCTCGCAGATGCTCTCTTTTTTCCTCTATAACAGTAAAATCACTTTCCTTCGCAGCCTGCTCGGTATAACGCGAATCTGTAATCAGAACCCTCTGTCCCCTGGAAATATACAGTGCGCCTTCACCACCGCGAAAGCCGCTGACGTGTCGCATATTATACGCATCCGTGATCACAAGTGCGTCCAAATTGAAGTCATCCAGAATTTTCTCTATCATAGTATTTTCCCCTTTTTCTGTATCTCTCCGGCTCATTTTTGCCGTATTTTGTATTACCAGCTTATCATACCACAAAACACGCGGCTTTATTTTCTGATTTTTTTATATTTATCAGACATATTAATAATTTATTTTAAATAAAAATAATTATTTTCAATTTTATTATTGACATTTTCAAAATATTCTGTTATAGTAAGCTCATAAAACAAAAGGGAAGAAAAAATAAAGAGCAAGGGAGTGAGACCACCGAAAACATAAGTATTTATCCATAATTTAAGAAAGAGAGGTACAGACCACCAGAAGCATAATTTTCAAACAAGCAATTGTTTCATAATCTATGAAAGGAAGGTACGGACCCCCAAGAACATAAGATTTTAAAATTCCATTTATGTTTTATAAAATCTAAAAGAGGTACAGACCAATGGGACGTTAAGTTTTTCATTTAAACCAAAATCTTAAACAGGATGGTAAGGACCAATGAAATGATTTGTTTTTAAGCGCATAATCTAATGAAAGGAAGGTAAAATCCATTGGACAAAGAAGAATATTAGAGCCACCAGCTAATCGTCGAAGCTGATGGCTCTTTTTTATGTCATATTTTTCCCCCGTCTCTCCATATAATGTTACAAACCCTGTCACGAGGTTTCCATGAAATTTCGTATTCCAAATCCTTTCAAAACCACGAATCTGAAATACATATCTTATGTGCGGGTTCCCCTGGTGCTGTTCGGCTCTCTTCTCATTGGCTCTCTTGCCGGAAAAGCGTCAAATTTCTTTATTCAGAAAGAAGAAGCTGTAACAGCCTCCTCGGAAAGCTCCGGCTGGGGACTTAGTTTTCAGGAGAAGGGAAAACGACCTGTGGGCAATGCCACGATAGAAGAACTTCGTAAGTACAATGCCTATTATGCACAGGATACCCAGGAAAAAATTCTTTATCTCACCTTTGACTGCGGATATGAAAACGGGAATATGCCAGCTCTCCTGGAGGCTTTGAAAAAACATGGGGTAAGAGCCACCTTTTTCGTCGTAGGAAATTTTATCTCTGACAATACAGAACTTCTGAAGCAAATGGTAGCCGAAGGGCACACCATCGGAAATCATACGCTCACGCATCCCGATATGTCCAAAATTTCCACCATGGATGCCTTTCAAAAAGAACTGGAAGGTGTAGAAAGTCTGTATCAGGAGGTAATTGGGGAACCAATGACAAAATTTTACCGCCCTCCTCAGGGAATCTACAGTACCTCCAATCTTTCCATGGCAAAAGAGCTGGGATATCATACCTTTTTCTGGAGTCTTGCCTATGTAGACTGGTATGTGGATAAACAGCCTGCAAAGGAAGAAGCTTTCGAAAAACTTCTGAAGCGGATTCACCCCGGCGCCATCGTACTCCTCCACAGCACCTCCTCCACCAATGCTCAGATTCTTGACGAACTGCTGACTAAATGGGAAGAAATGGGCTATACCTTTGGAACGCTGCAGCAGCTTACTCAGGAAACTGCTTAACGGTTATTCCCGTAATATATTACAGCCTGTACACCAGGACCTGTGTGGATACCGATGATGGGACTCATTGGCATCATAATGATCTTTGCCTGTGGAACGGTCGCCAGAATTTCTGTTTTTGCCTTCTCAGCCTGTTCTTCAGCATCACCGTGGCAAAGAACAACGTAAGGATATTCCGGGTCAAACCCTGAACTTATGTATTTTCCGGTAATGCAGTTCATGGCTGCTTTGGCTCCGCGAACCTTTTCCATAATTCCAAGGGTCCCGTTCTCTTCAATTCGAAGAACCGGTTTAATCTTAAGCTTTCCGCCAATCCACGCTACAGTCGGGGAAACTCGGCCGCCTCGTTTCAGGAAATCCAGATCGTCCACAGTAAACCAGTGGCAGATATGGCTGCGGTTCTTTTCCAGCCATACCGTATTTTCTTCCAGTGTCATTCCTTTTTCCTGATTCTGCAATGCATATATGGTGAGGAGTCCCTGACCGCCTGTGGCAGCAATGGAATCCACACAGGAAATTTTTCTCTCCGGATACTCTTCCATAAGGTTTGATGCAGCCAGGCTCGCACTCTGCCAGGTAGAGCTGAGTCCTCCTGAAAGGGACAGATAAAGGATATCTCTGCCTTCTTTTAAAATGGGTTCAAAATATTCCGTATAAACTGCCGGAGGAATCTGTGAAGTACTTCCGGAACCGCCCTGACGAAGACTGTCATAAAATTCTTTGCTGTTCCAGTCGCCGGAATTTTTATGTATCCTGTTCTCTCCGCTAAATTCAAACATCATGGGAATCACTGTAATATGTCCCTTGTTCAGAATCTCAGCAGGAATATCAGCCGAAGCATCAGTCATGATCATGTAATCACTCATCATATTTCTCCTTCATATCATTCTTGAATATCGCTATTGGACCATACCGCTTACGCGATTTTTCCCATTATAGCATATCAGACCGTCATTTACACCATATATGTTTCAAAAGATATAAAAAAACCGGAAGTACTTTATACCAAGCACTTTCCGGTTTCTCTTTTTAACAGGGGATGAGAGAATCGAACTCCCACCAAAGGTTTTGGAGACCCCTATCATACCATTTGACCAATCCCCTTTATATTCAATTTATGTACCCTAAAAACCACACACATGTATCAGTTCCAATAACTTTTTCGAAAGACCTTTTAAGGTCAAGCGTTCGACCGATTAGTAACAGTCAGCTCCATGCATCGCTGCACTTCCACCTCTGTCCTATCCACCTCGTCGTCTTCAAGGGGTCTCCCACTCTTTCAAGTATGGATATCTCATCTTGGGGCGGGCTTCACGCTTAGATGCCTTCAGCGTTTATCCCTTCCCGTCTTGGCTACCCGGCCGTGCCATTGGCATGACAA
>JALERH010000008.1 GCA_022764275.1 Blautia sp.
ATTGCATGGCGCTATGCAAGAGAGGTTGAGCATTCCGACCAGAATCTGGACATGCTGGAGGAATGGCTGGAAAAATCTTTCAAATAATAACAGGGGGCATTCTGCCCCCTGCTCGTTTCCATCTATTCCTCTTTTTTGACCATTACCCTGCATTTTTTTCTGTAACAGGCAATTCCGTATTTTAATATCTTACGGAAGCCGTCTTCCTTAAGTTTCTCTGTATAACCCGCTTCCTCTATCTGTCTCAGCGCTTCCCTACAAACGGTATCGTATTTTGCATTTTCTGCATATTTTACTTCTATAATGATTCCGATGTCTTCACTTTCAATCTTGATCAGAATATCGCTGTAGCCGTCACCGGATTCTTTGTTTGACTTCACATACCAGCCATTTTTCAGGCCCAAAATCCCCAACAGGATCCCGTGATAAAAATTCTCTTTCGTCGGCTTTTTTGCAAAGGTATCACGAATACTGATCGTCCTTGCCAAATAAGCAGTAAACAGCCTTTCTGCCTCCTGCGCATCGCCGGTCTGAAGTGCTTCACAGAAATCCTGAAGCATCTCCCCGTCTTTCCCGGTATCGGCTTTAAACATTGCCATAATCTGATCCGTAAAAATACTCCGAATTTCCATATTGGGAATCGCAAGCCGGATATTTTTTCCGTCCTGTTTTCCCCGCTGGGTCAGATATCCTGTCGTAAACAAAACGCTCCACAGATTGTCTATGGAATCATACAACCTGTTATATGTCAGATCCTCATGTATTTCCTTTACCACAGTTTCTCCGGCAACAAGATCCTCTATTTCACCCTTTGTCAGACCGTTCCCGGCTTTTTCAACGAAACGCCTCACTACATCATTGCCGCTGGTATTTAACCAGTAAGCCTTTGGTTCCATCTCCGGATCATCCGTCAGATCATCACAATAGCTGATCACGTCCCATGGACAATATACATCTACATTTCCGAACCGATAACCGTCGTACCACTCCTTTACAGACTGGTATCGCTGCTCCACTCCATAGTATTTCAGCATTTCCATAACCTCATCATCCGTAAAGCCAAAATACTCATCGAACCGGACTGTCGTAATGGAAAGTACCTTTAAATTATTCAGCCCTGTAAAAATACTTTCCTTTGCAACGCGCAGGCACCCTGTCAGGACTGCAAAATAAAGATGCTCATTTGTCTTAAGCGCCTGTCCGAACAGATTTCTGATTAATCCGACCATTTGATTATAGTATCCTCTCTCATTGGCTTTCGCCAGAGGTACATCATACTCATCAATCAGAACAATCGCTTTCTGTCCATGATGTTTCTGAAGCAGTTCCGTCAGCTCCCGCAGACTGCAGCACAACGTCTCATCATCCATATCATTTTTCATCAGAGGGCTAAACAAGTCTTTGTCTTCTCTGGAAAGTCTGTCACTTTCCAGAAGATATTGGAATCTCCTGGCTTCCTCATTGATCATTTTAACCGCAAGATTACGGGCAGTTTCGTAATCATCCGCTTCAATTCCTTTCATACTGACGGATATAACCGGGAACTTACCCATATATTTCTCACATAATTCTGTTTCCCTGGAAATCTCCAGACCATCAAACAAGGTTCGGTCTGTTCCAATTTCAAAAAATGCTTTCAGCATGCTCATATTGAGAGACTTGCCGAATCGCCTCGGTCTGGTAAAAAGATTGACCTCGCTCCACTTGTTGAGCAGCTCCCGAATCATTGCCGTCTTATCAACATAAAAGAATCCTTCTCTTCGGATTTTTTCAAAGCTCTCTATCCCTACGGGAATTTTCTTTCTTTTTGTATCAATTCTTCCTGTATTTTCCAAACGGCGACACGCCCCTTCCCGAGGTAAATCCTCCAGTTCGTACCATGCACTGCTGCTAATTTCCAACTCACCACCTAAAGTGGTTAGAATCATCTCTCATCTGATATAACCAATTTTATCATCCGTTCCTTTAAATAGCAAGGTAAAGCATTCGCCAAAATCTACCCTTATTCCATAATTTCAAGACTCGTTTCTGCAGCAAATTCAGGAATCTCCCTTCACTTTCCGAAGCATTCTCTCATGCATACATGCCATCAAAATCAGAATAATCAGTATATATTCCGGCAATAATGCCACATTAATATGATTGGCGATCAGACCAAACAGTGGAGGCATCAGAAAAATTCCGATATACGCACTGGCCATCTGGACGCCGATCAGTGCCTGGGATCTGTCTTCCCCGAAATTCTCCGGAGTGGAATGGATAATGCAGGGATAAATCGGCGCACAACCAAGACCGATAAGGATAAAGCCGATAAGCGACACCGTTTTTCCCACAGGAAGCAGCATGGCGACAATTCCTGTAAATATAATGAATTCTCCGCCCCGAATAAGCTGTCTGTCATTAAACTTTATGGTCAGGAAACCATTCAGCAGCCGTCCCGCCGTTATACCGATAAAGAATATACTGGCAAAAGTAGCGGCTGTCTCTGTCGGAACTCCTTTATGCAGAGTAAGATAGGAGCTTGCCCACAAAGCAGTTGTCTGTTCCAGGGCACAGTAGCAGAAAAATGTGATCATCACTTCTTTTGCGCCAGGTATTTTAAATATCTGAAAAAGTGTCAGCGGCTTCGCGTTTGTTTCCTGCTGTACGGCATTGCTGTCTTTCCGCTCTTTCCAGAGAGGAAAGCTCAAAAACAGAATCACAGTCAAAACAATCTGAATGATTCCCACACCGCGGTAGCCCAGTGTCCAGTGTTTTCCAACGGACAGCACATAACCCATAATATAAGGACCAACTGCGGCGCCCACACCCCACATACAATGCAGCCAGCTCATATGTCTGCTTTCATAATGAAGTGCAACATAATTGTTTAAGCTTGCGTCTACGCTTCCGGCTCCCAGCCCATAGGGAATCGCCCA
>JALERH010000016.1 GCA_022764275.1 Blautia sp.
GAAAGAAAAATGATGAAAAGACTATCTGCGAATTATTCTATGTGTGTTGTGATGACATACAGGATATGGAACTTAGTACTGCTCTTAAACAGTTGCTGGAAATACTGGTAAATGGCCTTGGAAATCAGATGATCACTATCACATCTGAAATAAAAAGTCAACTAATCAGTTGGTTTGTTTCCCAGCCTGCATTTATACAGGCTTTATGCCCTAATTTCGGGTGGGAAGTTTGAGTAATTATCAGTCTTCTTCAATATGCTCCCGGCCCTGGGCGATGATGGTACGCACATGTTCGTCTGCCAGGGAGTAAAAAATGGATTTTCCTTCCCTTCTGTTTTTTACAAGCTTGCTCTGTTTCAGAATGCGAAGCTGATGGGAAATGGCGGACTGCGTCATATTCAGTGCTTTTGCCAGGTCGCATACACAAACCTCTGCCTCAAAAAGGACGAACAGGATCCGGATTCTTGTGGAATCCCCAAAGACCTTAAACAACTCTGCCAGATCATAAAGCTCCGTTTCCTCGGGCATTGTCTCATTTACAATTTTCAAAAGATTCTCATGGACTTCAAAAGAGTCACAGAGTTCTACGTCTTTTCCTTCCATTTTATTCACCTTTTCTCTTTCTGACGCATGATTTACAGATTCTTTACAAACAGGGTACGAATGGCATTCAGCACCGCGATCACCATAACACCTACATCCGCGAAAATTGCCGCCCACATGTTTGCAATTCCAAGTGCACCCAGAATCAGACACAGCACCTTGATTCCAATGGCAAAGTAAATATTTTCATATACAATTCGCAGACATTTTCTGGAAATCTTAATCGCCTTTGCAATTTTCAGAGGATCGTCGTCCATCAGAACAATGTCGGCAGCCTCGATCGCCGCATCAGAACCAAGCGCACCCATGGCAATTCCGATATCTGCTCTGGAAAGAACCGGTGCATCGTTGATTCCGTCTCCTACAAAGGCAAGCTTTTCTTTTCCGTTTTTCTTTTCCAGCAGTTCCTCAACTTTGGAAACTTTATCTGCCGGAAGAAGTTCGCTGTAAACCTCCCCGATTTCCAGTTCAGATGCCACCTGTTCCGCCACATTTTTTGCGTCTCCGGTAAGCATAACCGTCTTCGTAACGCCTGCTTTTTTCAATTCCCGGATGGCTTCTTTTGCGTGTGGTTTCAGGATATCTGAAATCAGGATATGACCGGCATATTTACCGTCAATCGCCATGTGGACCACGGTTCCCACCTGATGGCAGTCCTGATAAGAAATCCCCAGCTTTTTCATCAGTTTCGCATTTCCGGCAGCTACCAGAATACCGTCCACCTTTGCCATGACACCATTTCCGCTGATTTCCTCGATATCTGTCACACGGCTTCTGTCAATGGGCTTCCCGTAAGCCTTCTGCAGACTTTTGCTGATGGGATGTGAAGACGAACACTCTGCATAAGCTGCATATTCCAGAAGCTTTGCGTCTTCCATCTGGCTGTGATGAATCCCGCTCACCTCAAAGACACCTTTTGTCATGGTTCCGGTCTTATCAAATACTACGTACTTAGTCTGGGAAAGGGTCTCCAGGTAATTGGAGCCTTTTACCAGGATTCCCTGATTGCTGGCTCCGCCGATTCCGGCAAAAAAGCTTAAAGGAATGCTGATGACCAGCGCACACGGACAACTGATCACCAGGAAGGTCAGAGCCCGGTAAATCCAGTCTCCCCACTGCGGGGACATTCCAAGAAACAGAATCCGTACAAGAGGCGGCAGAACTGCCAGGGCAAGCGCACCATAGCATACGGCCGGGGTGTAATATCTTGCAAACTTTGAAATAAAGTTCTCTGATTTTGATTTCTTTGAGCTGGAATTTTCCACCAGATCCAGAATTTTGGAAACCGTAGATTCACCAAATTCCTTTGTCGTCCGGATTTTCAAAAGTCCGGTCATATTGA
The DNA here is from genome assembly GCA_022764275.1 of Blautia sp. GTDB lineage: Bacteria > Bacillota > Clostridia > Lachnospirales > Lachnospiraceae > Blautia_A. Next base: position 1,946 of record JALERH010000016.1, read on the forward strand.
TGCATCCGCTTATCACCTCATCACCGCAGGCTGCATCCCTGGGGAGACTTTCCCCGGTCAGTGCACTGGTATTCAGTGTGGAGCTGCCCTCTGCGATAATGCCGTCGATAGGGATTTTTTCCCCAGGCTGTACCACAATTATACTTCCGATCTCCACTTCATCCGGATCCACCTGTGTGAGACCACCATCCTGCTCAATATTTGCGTAGTCCGGCCGGATATCCATAAGCTCGCTGATATTTCTGCGGCTTCTGCCAACCGCATAGCTCTGGAAAAGCTCTCCGATCTGGTAAAACAGCATAACGGCTACACCTTCTTTGTAATCCCCCAGCGCTATGGCACCGATCGTAGCGACCGCCATAAGAAAATTCTCATCAAACACCTGTCGGTTAAGGATTCCCTTTCCCGCCTTCCGAAGAATATCATAGCTGATGATCAGATAGGGAATCATAAAGAACGCAAATCTTACATATCCCTCCACAGGAAGCAGGGAAAAAAGAATCATCAGTGCCGCAGCGGCTATAATTCTGATCAGAACCTTTTTCTGTTTCTTATTCATCTCCGGACCTCCATCCCATTAGAAGAAGATTTCGCAGTCATCCTCAACTTTTTTACAATTCTTTAAAACTTCCGGCATTACAGATTTCGGATCCTGTCCTTCTTCAAATTCCACGATCATTTTCAGGGTCATAAAATTCACAGTCGCGTTCTTTACTCCTGCCGTATGCTTCGCAGCCTCCTCCATTTTGTTTGCACAGTTTGCACAGTCTACGTCGATTTTGTAAGTCTTTTTCATGTTACTCTCCCTTTCCAAATGCTCTTTTTATTTTCATATGAGCATTTATTCATATGTTTGATTGTATTATATCCTTGATCCTATTTAATGTCAAGAATATTTTTATCATTTGCCTCTGTTCTTCTTTCTTATTTTCCTGTATAATAGGGAACGCACATGAAATAAACTGAAAGAAATAAGAATTTTGTTAAGGAGAATAAACATGAAAAGCTATCTGATCGTATTCCTGATCTCTATGGTTCCTTTAATCGAACTGAGAGGCGCCATCCCTTATGCCATTGGTTTCGGACTCCCTATCGTCCCATCGTACATCATTGCAATTATAGGAAATATGCTTCCGGTTCCCATTATCTATCTTTTCGCCCGTAAGGTACTGGTATGGGGAAAGGATAAACCACTCATCGGCAAATTTTTTACCTTCTGCCTGGAAAAAGGAGAAAAGGGCGGAAAAAAACTGAAAGCCAAGGCCGGCCGCGGTCTTTTTGCGGCACTGCTTTTGTTCGTAGGCATCCCCCTTCCGGGAACCGGTGCATGGACCGGGACTCTTGCTGCCAGCCTTCTTGATATGGATTTTAAGTCCAGCGTTCTTGCTGTCATGTTAGGAGTCATTCTTGCCGGCATTATCATGGGAGCTGCCAGCGCAGGAGTCTTTGGCGCCTTGGGCGCGATTTTCAGCTGACTTTTGAATCTGTAGCAGACATAATTTGTTCCCAGACCCAGAAAAATGAAAATTCTGGGTCTGGAGAGTATTTATTTCTAACATAGAGACAATTTGAAGTAAAACGTTCATATTTCCACTGGAATTTCCAAGATATTGGGCCTGATTTGTGATTGAGCCACTTTTTACAATGTATTTTTTCCACAGACTACCACAATATCAGGTAGAACAATGTCAGGGTAAATCCAACACATAACAGCAGAAGCGCAAAAGACATACTTCTTTCGATCACCATATTGCTCTGTTTTCTTTCCGCACTCCGTACTGCCAGATAATGGACGTAATCCCGTTCCACCGGATTCTTCCGGTTCCAGGTACGGTTTCCAAACTTCTGGAATGCATTGAGGATATGCCCCAGAACGCAGGTCAGCATATCTCCTTCCGGCAGTTCATGAGGCAGAGGACTGTCACGGTAAATCGTCTTTCTGAGGACCACAACTACTGTATCCACCAGGCTGTCCAGAACTCTGCATACAATGCCGGATACCAGCGGCAGGAGTCCCAGCAAAACAGGGCGATAGATCAGTTCTTCCACATCCCACCATGCCGGCCAGCGATTTACATACCGCTGCTGCCCTCTTGCATTTTTCTCCATCAAAAGCTTTCGGATAACAAACACATATACCAAAACACCGATTGCAATGGAAATCATGGCACCGGACAGATTTTTCAGACTGAAATAAGAGACCTTTTCTCCAAACTCAGGCAGCCGCATAAATCCCTGTCCCAGCTTAGCAGCACGATCCATAAGGCTTCCCGGAAACAGTCCCCAAACCAGAAGCAGGATTGCACTTCCGCCAAGGGCAACGGTACTCTGAACATTCATATACTTTTTCTGTCGGTCGTATCTTCTCTGTACTTCAGCACTCTCATTTGTTTCCACAAAGATTGCCGCAAACAGCTTCGTCATATAGGCAACGGTAAGCCCGCCGGAAAACAGGAATATCCACTCCACAGCCTTCATCGTCAGTCCACCGCCAAACTCCACAATGCTCTCATGAAGAAGCGTCTTGCTCACATAACCGCCAAACATGGGAATTCCGGCGATTGCCAGAGCTCCCACAAGGAAAATCCCTTTCAGCAGCGGCTTTTTACGTCCATAACCGCGGATGTCGTTTAAATTCAGTGCATGTGTATTCATAAAGATCACACCGGCAGCCAGGAAAAGCACCAGCTTAATCATGGAATGGTTGATCATATGCAGAAGCGTTCCGTGTACTGCCAGGGCATTTTCCTCTCCCAACAGACCCTGCATCCCGATTCCAACCATAATGAAACCAATCTGTGACATGGATGAGCAGGCCAGCGTCCGTTTCAAATCCACAGAAAAGACTGCCAGAAGTGCTCCGCCAAACATCGTTACCACTCCGAGTCCAAGAAGGAGTTTTCCCCAGCCGGCATCATAAAGAAACAGGTTTGCCGAGAGCAGAAGCATTCCATATACACCTGTTTTCGTCAGAATTCCAGACAGAAGCGCCGATGCAGGAGCCGGAGCCACCGGATGTGCCTTGGGAAGCCAGATATGCAGAGGAAAGGCTCCTGCCTTTGCCCCAAATCCTGTCAGCAGACAGATTCCAGCCGCATACAAAATGCCCTTGTCCGGACAGCTCTGCACTGCCTGATGTAATCCATCGATAACGACTGTTCCCAGTTCGTGATACAGCAGGAAAATACCCATCAGCATCACAAGGCCACCGATCACCGCTACAGCAAGATATGTTCCCGCAGCCTTTAACGCGCCCTGGTTTTCCTCCTGTGCTACCCACACATAGGAGGTAAAGGACATAATCTCAAAAAAGATAAACGTAGTAAACAGATCTGCTGAGAGGAATACTCCCATGGTCGCGCCCAGCGTCAGCAGCAAAAACAGGTAAAAACGATTCCTGTTTTCGTGGTGAGCGAAGTATTCCCGTGACAAAATAGTACACATCATCCACATAAAAGACGCAACCGTCCCGTAGATCAGCCGGAATCCGTCCAGCTCAAAGCTTAACCCGAATCCGCATATTTCTTTTATCTTCAGGCCTGCTGCTGCACAGTCCCATACATCCTTCTGAGAGGCTGCCAGCTTCCCGAAATGTCCAAAAAGCACCAGCATCAGAACGAATTCCAGAATTACGGAAGCGTCCGCCAGATAATCCCGGTAAGCCTCGTTTTTCTTTCCCACTGCAAAACAGGCAATTCCTGCCAGGAATGGAAAAAACACAAGAATTCCGATTATTGACGTATACATTTCTCCATCCCCCTTTCTACTTCACAAAGGACGCCAGTCCCGTCAGCGCCGAAATCAGCGGCTCCGGGTGCAGTCCGAAAATAAACATTGCGATGACAAAAAGCACCAGCGGCAGGATCATCATCCAATTCGGGTCCTCTACGTCACTAATTTTACTGTAATCAAAATCTTTTCCCGGGAAAAAGGCCCGCACGGAAATAGTCATCATATAAATCGCAGTCAGAAGCGCAGAGATCAAAAGTGCCGCAATTCCCGCCACTGCCAGTGGATGGGTGCTTTCCACCGCTGCTTTTGCCAGGTTCCATTTGCTCACAAAGCCGCAGAGCCCCGGAACGCCCATCAGCGCCATACCGGAAATAGTGAAAATGATGAATACTTTCGGCATTTTTCGTCCGAATCCGTCCAGCTCATGAATATAATTTCGTTCCGTCTTATAAATCACCGCTCCGGCACAGAAGAAGGAACAGATTTTCATGGCTGCATGGAAGATCATATGGCTCAGCGCCCCCACAAGCCCCGCCGGTGTCATCAATACCACACCAAATAAAATATACGAAAGATTGCTCATGGTGGAATAAGCCAGCCGCCTTTTCAGGTGTGTCTCCTTCAATGCCCGGCTGCATCCATACACAATGGTGAAGATCACAAATATCATCAGCACGGTCTGTGCCCAGGTTCCCCGCAGGAATTCTGTTCCAAAGCAGTAATACGTCACACGCATCACGGCAAAAGCTCCCGCTTTTACCACTGCCACCGCATGTAAAAGTGCCGTTACAGGAGTAGGTGCCACACCCGCCTTTGGAAGCCATGCCCCAAAGGGCCACATAGCAGCTTTCACACTGAATCCCATAAAGCAGAGCACATACACAAACAACAGAAGGTTTGTCTTATCTCCTATTTTCACCAGATCCAGGACACCGCCCGGAATAAACTGGGCATTGTTTCCATAAATCAGGATAAAAATGACCCCGATAAAGGCAAAGGCTGCGCCTCCCAGAGAATAATACAGATACGTTCGGCTGGCCAGAATTGCTTCTCTGGAAAGGGTATGCATGATCAGTGGCAGAGTAACCAGTGTCAGCATTTCATAGAAGCAGTATAAGGTCAGGATATCATCTGCCAGCGCAATTCCCAGTGTCACACCGTAGGTAATGGTATAAAACATAAAGAAATATTTCTCGTGTCCCTCATGCTTCATATATTCAAAAGCATACAGCGTCGCCAGAGGCCACAGTACCGAAACAATCCCCGCAAACACCGTTCCCAGTCCATCAAGCTGGAAGCCTACGCTCAGGTTTCCGGTAAGACGAAACAGGATGAAAACCTCCTCCGGGCGGTGAAACAGCATCCAGATTACCAGAATCGAGTTTAAAAGCACAAGCCCTTCAATATAAAACTCCATCTGCACCCGTTTCCGAAAGGGAAGCAGCGGAATCAACGCTCCACCCAGAATGGGGAGCAAAACTACAACAGCCATTATCATTGCATTCATGTCATTCTCCCCTTTCTATAAAAATGATTCCACGATTCCACTGACAAATTCTGCAAGTGGATTCGGAAAAACACCAAGCATCAGGCAAAGGGCTGCAAGGATTGCCAGAGGAAGCAGCATTCCAGCGGAAGGTTCCTGTATCTGAACCATTTTCGCATTCTCTTCTCCCCTTCCGGGAAAGAATCCATTCATCGTAATGGGAAGAAGATACCCCGCGGTAAGCAAAGCACTGACAAGGAGCACGACTGGTCCCAGATAGCAAAAAATTCCAACATTTGCAGACAGAGCTCCCTCTGCCAGATACCATTTGCTGATAAAGCCGCTGGTAGGCGGAATTCCAATCAGTCCCAGAGAAACAATGGTATAGCACCACAGTGTTTTCGGCATTTTTTTCCCGATGCCCTTTAAATCTTCCACTCTCGTGATTCCATACTGGAAAAGGAACACACCTGCCGTCAGAAACAGAGCACTCTTAATAAAGGCATGGAACACCGTATGAAGCAGAGCTCCTGCGGCTGCCTGCGGCTGCAGGACAGAAAGGCCAAACAGGATATAGGATACCTGGCTCACAGTAGAATACGCCAGCCTTTTTTTCAGAACAGGCTCCCGAAATGCCAGAAGAGAACCCATAAGCACCGTAACCAGGGTCAGTGTCATCCATGCAGTCTGCACCCAGGTTCCCCGGATAAAATCTGCGCCCACCATATAAAAGATAACACGGATCGTTGCCAGAACGCCGGATTTTACAATGACAGCCGAAAGCACAGCCGAAGCCGGTGACGGAGCCACCGGATGAGCTGTTGGCAGCCATGCATGGAGGGGAAACATTCCCGCTTTTGCCCCAAAACCAATGAGCATCATAAACACAGCGATCAGAAGGATTCCCTCATGCCCAGCTGAAAGAGCTGTATTCAGGGAGCCTCCTGCCGTAAAGGACAGGGTATCGCAGCAGCGGTACAGGAAAAAAATTCCAAAAAGTCCCATATATGCACCGCACATGGAATAGAACAAATATTTGAGTGCCGCCATAATAGCTTCTCTGGAGCCATTATGAAGCACCAGCGGCATGGATGTCAGAGTCATCAGTTCATAAAACAGGTACATGGTCACCAGATTTCCGGAAAAGTCCAGGGCGATCAGCACTGCATAAACCAGAAGATAAAACCCGAAAAAGCGCTTTTCCTCTCCCTCATGCTTCATATAAACCAAAGAATAAATTCCTGCCAGAACCCAGATAATACTTACAAAAGTTACAAACAGCCTGCTCACATCATCAACTTTGAAATAGATGGGAATGTCTTTCATCAGATAAAACAATGTTACACTGTGCTCTCCCGTCCAGGCTGCAAGCAGCGCCAGGCATGCGGTCAAAACCAACACTGCCGCTGCAAATACGTGAAGCCTTTTCAGCTTTTCCGGCGAAGGAACCGAAATACTGCTGTCATTTTCCTTCAGATGCTCCAGAAAGGAAGAGACAAGCAGGCAGGCTCCACAAACCGCCGGCAGCACCACAGGTGCCAATATCCAAATACTTTTCATCATCTTGTCCTCCTACGCAAACATCTTCAGTCCGTTTTCGATTAATGTCACAATAGGTTGAGAGAACAGTCCCAGAATCAGGTTCAACACGATAAAGCAGATCAATGCTGCAGATTTTACAGGCTGCTCCTTCATGGTAATGGTGACATAATTCTTCTCTTCCAGCTCTTTTTTCGGCACCGGAGTATAGATACGAATGACCGTTTTCAGGAAATAAACCGTATTCAGTACTGTGCTGAGAGCCAGCGCGATCAATGTAGGCAGCATCTTAAAGGTATGACCTACTGCAGCCTGGGCAAACAGGATTTTGGAAATAAATCCGGAAAACAGCGGAAATCCCACCATAGAAAGGGAACCCACCGTGAATGCCACGCCAGCCACCTTATTGCGGTATCCTGCTCCCGTCAGTTCAAAGAAGTCCTTGTGCTTTCCCGACACATCCGTAATTCCGGATGCGGAAATGAATAACAGGGATTTCGTCGCCGCATGAGATAAAATATGGAAAATACTGGCGATCACACCTTCCGTGGTACCGAGTCCAAATCCCATATAAATGTAACCGATCTGCGCCACGGATGAATAGGCGATCATCCTTCGGATATCTTTTGCCCGAATGGCATCAAGGGAACCCATGATCATACCGGAAATTCCAAAAACAAAGAGGACATTGATCACCTTGCTGTCCCGCACAATGTCAAACCCGATCACACGGTAAAAAATCTTCACCAGAAGAAAGATATATCCCTTTGACACCAGAGAAGACAGGATTGCTGCAGAGGACACAGTGGAATATCCGTATGCATCCGGCAGCCATCCGTGAAAAGGAAACAGCGCACTTTTTATGGCTAGTCCCACAGACATCATTCCAAGCGATACCAGCAGCGGAATATGGTACTGGCCCGTTTTCGCAAGAACAGCCACGGCTTCCTGGATATTGCTCATAAGAAGCTGTCCGGTCAGACCGTACAGGAAGCAGATTCCCAGGAGCAGCATACCGGAGCCCAGAAGGCTCATGATCATATAGCGGGTTGCCGCTACAATAGTCCGCCCGTTCTGCCTTATCATGATCAGACCACAGGCTGATATGGTATTGATTTCCACAAATACATATGCAGTAAAAAGGTCATTGGTATAAATCAGCGCCAGAAGAGAGCTCAGCAGAAGATTTACCATTATATAGTAAAGATTCTGTTTGGAGGTTTCAATTTCTACTTCTCTTTCCCGGATGCCGCCCAGCATGCACAGAAGCATGATGAGACAGAATGCCACTGCCATCACGCCCTCCAGAACTCCGACACGGATCTCATTCCCCCATGGAGCCGGAAAATGTCCCATCCGGTATACATAAGGCTCTCCGGTACGGATCACAAAACACAAGACCGCCACAGACATGGCGCCAATAATGGTAATCACCGCCAGATTCAGCCGCTTTGCCTTTTTTCCATCCAAAATCGAGGAAAGAGGTCCGGAAAATAACGAAAGGATGATACTGATAAAGGGGAAGTTCTGTACAAATTCCATTACAGGCCCTCCTTTTCCAGCCGTGTCGTAATTTCATCCAGGTCCAGTGTATGATACCTGCGATAAAGCCGGATGGTCAGGGAAAGCATCAGAGCCGTAACGGATACAGACACCACGATTCCCGTAAGCACAAGACCACTGGGAATGGGATTGATATAGGCTTCCACTTTCTGAATTCCATCCACTACAATAGGAGCCTTGCGCCCTGTGATATAGCCCTTCAGAGCCAGAAACAGATAGGTTGCCGTGTCCATGATATTCAGGCCGATGATCTTTTTGATCAGGTTTTTCTGCAGAAGAAGATTGGAAAAACCAATTCCGAAAAGAATGACTGCCACTGCTTCTTCATAATTTGTCAAAAGGTTGGAAAAATTCATATCAGTATCCTCCCTTCCTAAACATCACATAGAAGGTATACATAGTGCCTGCCACCACGATTCCCACACAGATATTCAGAAGTAAAATCAACCCGCTGCTTAAAATAGCGCCCGGAGTGCCCAGCGGAATTACACTCTCAATATGGTTTGCACCGGTGTAGAAGGAATAGCTCTTTGCCAGGGCATAGCACGCCAGTGCGCCAAAGCTCATCCATTTGTACATCTTTGCGGTAAAAAATCGCTCTGTCTTTGCAAATCCAAAAGCATTTAAGTACAGGATCAGTCCGGCTCCGATCACGGCGCCGCCGGAAAAACCGCCTCCCGGTCCCAGATGGCCGCCCAGAATGATGTAGATTCCGAAGATCAGAATCGGCGGAACCAGAATTCTTGCCACTGTCTGAAGGATAATGTCATTCTTCGGCTCATAAATCCGGTCGTTGGCCTCCATATCTGCTATACTGTCTTTTCCTTTTTTCTTATCACTTCGCAAAAGGATCAGAACGGTACAGGTGGCAATAAAAAGCACATGGGATTCTCCCAGGGTATCAAATGCCCTGTAGTCCAGAATCATTCCTGTCACGATGTTTACCGCACCGGTCTCCTGCAGACCGCTTTCGATATATCTTTCAGAAACCTCGTTGTTCACGGGATTGTCGGCATTTCCGAACTGCGGCATATGGGAAACTGCAGTAAGAAGCACAAACACAAGGCTGATGCAGAACAGTACGCTGACTATCCGGTAAACTCTGCGGAAAACCCGGATTTTCGCATTATGCTCAACGTCATAGACTCGACGCAGCATTTCCTTTTTCTCTTCTTTTCTCTTTTCCACCACCACTTCGTCCTCTTGGAAGACCTCCTGCGGCTTCATTTCCACAGTATCCAGATAAGGATCCTTTGTGCCGTCCAGCCACTGTCTGAACCGATAGGAACGGGTCTTTTTATACTTTTCTTCAGGAACTTTTACGCTCATCCTTGTCTTCTCCCTCCTTCTCCTGAATGGCATGGATTTTTTTCAGCGTGACGAAAAACAGCACACTGGTAATACCGGCTCCTACGGCTGCCTCGGTAATCGCCAGATCCGGGGATTCCAGAAGGATCCAGATTACTGACACCACAAGACTGTAGGACATATAAATTAGTATAGAATTCAAAAGCTTTCTGGACAGACTGACCGAGATGGCGCAGACCACCAGAAACCCAAGTAAAATGATGCGAAACAATTCCATGGTTATGCCTCCTTTGATATCTCGCGATAATGCTTTTCTTCATCTTCGTTCGTCGTCACTTCCAGTCTTGCGATCAGATGAGAGGACGTCGGAGAAGAAAACCACAAAAATACGATTACCAGCAAAAGCTTTAACGAAGTAAAATTAAACCCGCTCATCAGGATCAGACCCATAAGGGAAAATCCGATACCCAGGGTGTCTCCCATGGCTGCTGCATGCATCCTGTTCAGTACATATTTAAATCGAAATACTCCGATCATTTCTATGAGAAAGATTCCCAGTCCGCACAAAAGAAGAATGGCTCCCAAAAGGAACCGGATCCATTCAAACACTGCCATCTTTTTTCTCCTCCTCAATTTTTTTCTGCTGATATACTCCCATGTATACCTTGGTAAGCACGATGACTGCCAGAAAACTGATCATGGCGTAAATGATACAGATATCCACCAGATATCCTTCTTCCAGCATCAGTGCCAGAATCGCGATGATAACCATGATCATGGTTCCCATCATGTTTATTGCAACGATACGGTCTGCAATCTTTGGTCCTATAATCGCGCGGACAAGGCACAGCATCACCATGATTGCCAGAAAGATCAGTGCAGCCACAAACAGCACATGATAGGCCTGTAAAAGGCCAGGAATCCCTTTTCCCATCTTGTTACCCCCTTTTGTCACTTCTCCAGGTCTTCCAGTAATTCTACAAAAACTGAATGGTCCATTCCCTCGGACATGCTCTCATCCAGACAGTGTACCAGGTACCTGGAACCCTCCAGGGTTACCGTTATGGTACCAGGCGTCAGGGTAATGGCATTAGCCAGGAATGCTTTTCCCACCGTGGTCTTCATATTTGCCTCAAAGCTCACCAGCACCGGCTGCACTTCTTCCTTTTCCGACAGGATCAGATGGATGACGGCAAAATTTGCTTTTACAATCTCGATGACCAGCACACAGATATAGCGAAGCATCTTGAAAACACGGCGAATCGCCATCTTTTCCTTCGCAATACTGTAATCCATAAACTTACAGGTAAACGCAAACACTGCGCCCGCGATCACGATTCCGAAGAGACAGATTTCCAGTGTAATCTTTCCATTAAAGATGATCCACAGGATAAAATACAAAAAAAACATACATTCTTCCCCCGTTTATGTAATCATTTTTGTACTATTTTACATCATTCTGAACAAAACGTCCAGTCGGACTTTGTAAACATTGACAGGTTACGTTTTTCCTGTTTTCTGACCTCTTTGGAAAAAAAGATACGGCGGACGATTTTCACATCATCCGCCGTGTCTGTCACAGATTTCCCGCATGATTCCTTTTAAAAGATGAGACGCCACAGGATCCAGCCCGACAAAGGGCTCATCCATGATAATGAGATCCGGTTCGTGGATCAGTGCGGAAATGATGGCAAGCTTCTGCTTCATGCCATGGGAGTAGGCGCTGATGGGCTGCGCCAGGTCAGAAGTCAGTTCAAAGGCATCGGCAAACTTTCGGATCCGGTTCTGCCGTTCTGCTGCGCTTACGGAAAAAATATCCGCCACAAAATTCAAAAACTGAATTCCTGTCATAAATTCATAAAGATCCGGATTATCCGGGATATACGCCAGCTTTTTCTTACATTCCAGCGGCTTTTCCCGAATGGAAATCCCGTCCACATAAATCTCTCCGCTGTCAAACTTCAGAATTCCGCAGCTGGATTTGATGGTCGTCTTTTTTCCCGCGCCGTTGTGACCGATAAATCCGTAAATTTCTCCCGGGCGGATATGAAGCGACAGATCATCCACTGCCTTTTTTTCTCCGTAGGTTTTTGTCAGATGTTCGATTTTCAGCATGGCTGTTTTTCTCCGATATGTGATGGTAAATTCTCAGAAATTCCTTCGTCTTTTTTAACTCAGAAAAGCTCGGATGTGATAACGCTTCCAGAGCACTCTTCCTGGCCAGACGCATATCGCGCGGTGCCTGTTCCCCGAGGGGAAGACGCTCGATCCATTCTTCCAGGAGGTCAAAATATGCATCTCCATGAAGCAGGGCCTGCCCGCTGTCTAAAAGGCTGCACACACACTTTTCAAACTCCAGAAGCTCTCCCAGTGCTTCCTCCTTTTTCCCATGCGTCGCATAAATGACTGCTGCCTGATAGAAAAACTGTGCCGAAAGATTCGGATGCAGTTCTTTCAATTCATACGCCTCTATCAGCTTTTTCGTTCTCTTTATCGTCTCCTCACATCTTCCCAGATCCTCCGCATACATGGACAAAAATGACATTTCCGCACCAACCATGCCGATCAGATAAAGATACAGGCTGATCTGGGTATAGCTTCTGCCTTTTCTTATTTCTCCCGCGACCTGATAGGCCTGGATCAGAAGAAGATCATTCTGCCTGGAAATCCGGATGGGATCCGCCACTTTCTCCAGCATTTCAATCACTTCTTTTGTTTTTCCAAGGCGCAGGTTTATCATCGCCTTCATCGTCATGGCTTCGCTGCTTATGCCCACATCTGTGCACATACCGATGATCCTGTCACAAAGCGCATCCGCTTCCTGCAGAAGCTTTTTCTGATTCTCTTCCCCTTCTGCCAGCATATAATGGTTCAGATAAAGGACGCAGACCTGCAGCAAAAACGGATAACAGGAATAATAGCGCCGTACCAGGGAATGTGTTTTCTCCACAGCCCCCTTAACCGGAAGCTTTACAAAATCACCCGTAAGCTCCAGATAGTATCTTCGTATCTGCTCAGAAGATAACTGTGGCTCATACCCCATCAGTTCATCCAGCGTCACACCAAAGAAGGAAGCCAGCTTCGGGAGCAGCATAATATCCGGCGTACTCTGCCGGTTTTCCCATTTCGACACAGCCGCTTTCGTCACTCCGATAAAATCCGCCAGCTCCTCCTGGGTGATCTTCCTCTCCCGCCGCAGCCGCACCAGATTGCTCGATAAATTCAGGCCGTCCATACGTTTCCCCTCCTTTTCCTTTTCATTGTAGCAGAGGATGTGCGGTTCCCGCAATGGAGCGGTGCGATATTTTAAGATACAAAATCAACTATAGGGAAACATTCGTTTCACGCATTCTCGCCCATCACAATCCGGAGCAGATTCTTGTCCAGCATAATGGTACGGTTCCAGGGATTTAAGATCAAACCATCAATATTTTTCTCACCCAGTGTCATTTGAAACAGCTGCTCAATTTTTGCAGTAAATGCAGACATCACCGGATTGCTGTCTTTGATCTGTTCTTCAAAACTGGTAAAAGCCAGAAACCACGATCTTCCGTCTTCTGTCCGGAGCACACGCATCTGCAAAGAATTCATTCCTGCATTCTGATCCAGAGCAGGAATCAGTTCTCCTCCTTCCTTCATCCTTCTGCGCAGCACGGTCAAGGTGTGCGCCAGCATTTCCTGTGAAGGAACTTTCTGTAATTGTTCTATCGCTAATTCAATCCTAATATTTTCTTTCAGTCTATCATCTTTTTCCATTTTATAACACCATCCTGTTCTTCCAAATGGATTATAGTATCCGTCAATCCAAATATACCACAGAAAGAATTTTATTTCTATCTGTGGTATAAATGATTTTTCATACAAAAGGTGTCCGGCGGGGTCTATACAGAAAAATTGCGTCCCCAGGCCCCGCAAATCCTAAAAAACGGGGTCTCAGGAGATGTTTTTTCCGTATAGAGAAAATTTGGCATGGAAAACTGTGATTTTTCCCGAATTTTCGAAGTAAATGGGATCTGGCGGCACAAAAATTTTGCATAGGCCCCGCCGCGAAATTTAAGGTGCCGGGTTTCCGTTTGTTTTCCATTTATTTCTCATTTGTCTTCCCTCAATAAAAGACAAATTAATGATTCATGAAACAGGCATGAATTACACCGGAATCTTAAATACAATTTTCTTTGTCTCCCCGGGTTCCTCCGCCATAATGCACGGCATATGCCCATCCGTCGGGGCGTAATATCCAAACATTCCTTTTTCCAGAAGGGTATATCCTTTGTCTGTCCCGCATTCGTAAAAAATGATATCCGACTCCGGCGTTTTATCCTCTGCCACCGTAAGATTATCCGTATGTTCCCAGTAGATTTTTTCTTTTCCCTCTACGATATACTGCAGGTCACAGTACAATCTGTGAGACTCCATCTGTGCACCTGCTTTTGGTTTTGTTCTGTACATCTGCACCAGGGCAAAAATCCCCTGTTCCAGGTCATATCTTCCATCCTCCAGCTGCTCCTTCTCGCACCTTTCCACAAAGGCCAGAACCATATCTGCAATATTGGCAAATTCCCGGTAACAGCGAAGATTTTTTCCATAATCCGCGATCATACTGTTTCCTCCTCATATTCACATATATAGCATTGTTCCATTAATCCGTACGGTCTCAGCACCCGGCTGTCTGTATGGAACATTCCTTCTGTTCGAAAATCCGCCCAGCTGATGCGGCTGCAGCCCGTATATGCCTGATGAAATGGTCCAAACATATTTCTGGGACTTCCCACCACTTCGATTTCCAGTAGATTCTCCTCCTGGTCAAACATTTCACTCACTTCAAGCTGGCAGCATTTCTTTTGTATGATAACACCTGCATCCTTTCCGTTTACACGCACTTTCAGAAGCGTTCCTTCCCATTTTCCGATGTGCAGGATCTGACATCCGCTCTTTTTCAAAGCAGGCACCCGGAAACGGTAAATTATGCTTCCCGGATAATTTGCGTATCCCTGGAAAGACCAGTCTCCGAAATGCAGCCGTTTCGGCTCCCTGATGATTGCCCCGTGAATATCCACTCCGAAACTTCCGGCAAGATAAACATCCTCCAGCTCTCTGTCCTGGGAATACAGACCGCGTATCGTAATGACATGCTGCCCTTCCAAAAGCTCTGGAATCCGGAATTTTTTCATATCCCGGTCCATAAACCATCCCTCTTCCATCTCACAGGAATTTCCGTCAAATTCCACCGCAAGTCCTCCTGGCTTCTCCAGAATAAACGAGCACGGTGTCTCTATGCTTTCTTTCACCTGAATTCTGAAATGCATGGCAAATGGTGTTCCATCCTTTGGATGCTTTTTGTTCAGCCAGCTGTATCTCTGAGGCGCACCATTATAATAAACCTGCTGCATTCCCAGTTTTTCCCGGATTTCTTTCTGTGCCTGCCAGACTTCCATTTCCTTCGATTCTTCTCTTCCATCCAGCTCATAGGTACACCGGTCTATGGTGCAGACATTTTCCATTGTTCTCTCAAATTCCGTTTCCGGACCAAATACTGCAAGAACCGGATCGGTGTAGTGCGGATGACGGTACGGGAAGGTGCAGCTTCCCTCCACTGGTTCTTTTTTCTCCTGAATAAAGTAAACTCTGCTCATTACAGGGGCAAACACCTTCTGGAAATACATGCCCTTCCCGTTTCTGCTCACTGTAACCGGCGATTTCTTTCCTGTAAAAGGATCAAACTCCTCCACATACGCCCAGTTTTCCGCAAAAACGCGTACTGCATGCTCTTTGTCCTTATCATGGTTTGCAAGGAACAGAATATATCCATCCTCTGTCCTGCGCAAAGTCATGAGAATCTCCCCGTCTTCTGCCCCCTCGGGTGTCTGCACCGAAACAACCGGAGCGGATACGCTTCTCACCATCCCCGGAATTTCCCAGGAATTCTCTGCGGTGTGCGCAAAGGCATCTTTTCCCAGAAGCGCCTCAATATCTCCGTGCTCTCCATCAATGAGAACCGGATATGGCTTCTGCCAGATCAAAGTTCCGCCCTGCTTTACAAACTCCCCGAGGAGCTTCACCGTACTGCCAAAAAGATTCACAAGGCCCGGAACGATCACAACGGAATATCCCACGTTTCCTGCAAAAAGCCTGCCGTCCCTCACTTTTCCGTCTGTTTCCAGCAGAATCTCGTCACCGAAGTCAAAATCCAGATGGTTTGCAAGAATCATTTTTGCAAACCGGTTGTAGGTTTCCCCCATCCTGTTCAGACTTGTGATATGCTCATCCAGCCAGCCCATATTCATTTCCAGATGGTCAAAGTCCTCCTTTTTGTCGCTGCGGCATTTCGTCCACACACTGGAGATCGGATGAATCACCAGGATATCCCTCTGCACTTTACCGACAGAAAGGCAGGCAGATAGTCTGCCAAAATAATTTTCCAGACGGAAATTATCCTCCCACCAGGTTGTCTGATAGTTAAATACCGGCGGATAATCCCTCTTTCTGCAGCCTGTTATGGAATACTGCGCCAGGTGTTGGCATCTTCTTGAAATTCCCATGGAAAACTGCCAGTCTCCCAGCCATTTCTGTCCCTGGAAATCAAACTCCCACCCGGTACATCCATATGTCTCACTGATGGTCATCGTCCTGTCATACTGATTTGCCACGCTTGTACACTGTTTGACCGTCAGATATTCCTCTGTCTGCTCGCCAAGCAGGTCAATTCCCGGACAATGCAGGTACCGAAGCTGCGGCATGGCAGCGCCGCAGACCCTCGTCTGATAGCCAAGGTCATTTTCATAAAGAATATGCCCTGTTGTTTTCAGCCCTCTGGCTTCACACCAGTCATAAATCTGTTTCATATAACTTTCCGAAAAAAGCTGGGCTGCTGTTTTCCAGTAATCATGCCGTATTTTTTCCGCTCCATCCCCATCAAAAAAGAGAAACGGAAGCAGTTTCTGCGGATCATACCCACGCTTTTTTTGGAAGCATTCCACGAATTTTTCTGTCCATGGAAGCCACGGACGCCCTTTATGAAAAATACTGAAAAAATCACAGAAATTAGGCTCATCTGTAAAAAAGCCTTTCACCTGCTCCGGAAACTGACCTCCAAATGCCTTTTCGTACTGTTCATGCGTCAGCTTCAGAAAGGTTCTCACACTGTCCGGATTCAGATTATCCGGCGGTGCAAAGCCATTATACCATTCACTTTCCGCCGAAATCTCCTGGCGGAGAATGATCAGGGATTCCCCTTCTTCAGCTTCCCTGCATGCTTTTTCCGCATCTTCCTTATTCGCCCAGAGCCTTAAATCATCAATCTCATTTTCTCTGATCCGGGCCGTATAAACGGCAATAATTTTCTCTCTTTCATTGTCCGGGATTTCTTTTTCGGAGGCATCCGGATTACATTCCAGACATTCCAGGGTCAGTCCTTTTGCTGTGTATTTCTGTGGATTTTCCCGGCTTACCATTCCTCCTGCCGCACCGGAAGGCCACTTGTCTTCGTCATAAATCCAAAGCTCCAGGTCATTATCCCGGGCTTTTTCCCCGCAGAAAACCACATCCTCCATCCATTCCCTGGAAAGATATTCTGTCTCCAGCCCCTCCCTGGAATGAATGAAAAGGCCGCCCATACCTGCGTTTTTCAACTCTTTCATCTGAAATTCCAGATTTTCTTTTCTCAGGGCGTCATTCCACCCCCAGAAAGGAGCACTTCTGAATGATGAATCCGGATTTTCCAGACATTTTTTTAATTCCGCAATCGTTTTCATTTTATCCTCTTTTCAGATATGCTGTTATTTTGAAAAAGGGACTGTAGTGTAAATACAGTCCCCTTTTGGATTCTTTTTGTTTTATGCGATTTACATGAAGTTATTCGGAATAAACATAATGATATCCGGCACATAGGTTACCAGGAACAAAAGCGCGATCATGATCAGTACCATGGGCAATATTTCCCGTATGACCCCCTTGATCTTCGTTTTTCCAAGACCCGAAACTATGAATAGCAGCATACCGAAAGGCGGTGTGGAAAGCCCGATCATCATATTCAAACAGATAACAACACCAAAGTGCACAAGGTCGATTCCCATTGCCTGTACAAGCGGAAGCACCATCGGTACAAACACGAGCTGAATCGTACTTACATCAAGAACACAGCCTAAGAGAAGGAACACGATATTTACAATAAATAAGAAGATGTATTTATTGTCCGTCAGTCCCATTACCAGGTCTGCTACGATTCTCGGAACCTGTTCCAGAGAAATGATG
>JALERH010000043.1 GCA_022764275.1 Blautia sp.
ATCACAAACCATTCTTCCGGAAAAATGGGCTATGCCATTGCAAAAATGGCTATGCTGCGGGGAGCGGATGTCACGCTTGTCAGCGGACGTACCGCCCTTACGGCACCGCCTTTTGTGAAAATGGTTCCGGTGGTTTCTGCCCGTGACATGTTTGAGGCAGTGATTTCGGTAAGTGAAGAGCAGGACATCATCATCAAGGCCGCAGCAGTGGCGGATTATCGTCCCAGCCAGATAAGTGATGAGAAGCTGAAGAAAAAGGATGATGAAATGTCTATCCAGTTGGAGCGTACCGATGATATTTTGAAATATCTGGGAGAGCATAAGCATCCCGGGCAGTTTTTATGCGGGTTTTCCATGGAAACCCAGAATATGATAGGTAATTCCAGGGTCAAGCTGGCAAAGAAGAATCTGGATATGGTTGCCGCCAACAATGTAAAGGAAAAAGGCGCCGGGTTCCAGGGAGACACCAATGTTCTGACCCTGATTACACAGGATGAGGAAGTATCACTCCCACTTATGAGCAAGGAGGACGCAGCCGTAAAAATCCTGGATAAAATTCTTTCCCTGAGAGAAAGCTCCGGGGAGGAAATGTAACTCATCAACCAGGGAGAGCGGGCAAATAAAGAAATCCGCCCGCCGATCCAGCACCGTATTGTATCCACAAGGTGGAACGATAACAAGGAGGATAATGAAAATGAACAAGCAACTCAAAACGTCACAAATCACAATGCTCGGCCTGATGATCGCAATTCTGCTTCTGATGGCCTACACACCTCTCGGCTACCTGAACATAGGGCCTCTTGCCATCACCTTTAATATGATTCCCGTAGCCATCAGTGCCATTGTCTTAGGACCTGTAGGCGGTGCCATCGCAGGTGCTGTATTCGGCATCACCAGCTTTCTGCAGTGTATCGGAATAGGTGGAACCAGTGCCATGGGTGCTATGCTTTTCAGCATCAATCCGATTCTGGCATTTATCCAGAGATTTATCCCGAGATTACTGGATGGCCTGCTTCTGGGCTATATTTTCCAGGGACTGCGTAAAAAAACAAAAAATATCTATGCTTCCTGTGCAGTAACCGGATTTTTCTCTGCATTTTTAAACACACTGTTCTTTATGACACTGCTTGTGGTGCTTTTTGGCAATACCGAGTATATACAGGGTCTCATGGGCGGTAAAAATGTGATTGTGTTTATCTGTACATTTGTAGGTGTGAATGCCATCTGCGAGATGCTTTCCGCTACCATTGTGACCGGAGCTGTGGGTGCTGCCCTTTATAAAGCGCGTCTGCTTCCGGGAGCAGAGAAAAAAACAGTTGCAAAGGCGGAAGCGTAAGAGCTTTTCGTAAGGATTCCGGTACTGAGGAATTTTTTTAGTACTGCAGAAAGATTTTGGCGCTACAGGAGGAAAAGATGGTTTTAGCAATTGATATAGGAAATACAAACATTGTTGTAGGCTGTATTGATGATGAAAAGACGTATTTTATCGAGCGTCTTTCAACAGTCCGTACAAAAACAGAGCTGGAGTATGCCGTCGATCTGAAAACGGTTGTGGATATTTATCATGTTAAGAGGACAGATATTGAAGGCTGTATCATTTCTTCTGTAGTGCCCCAGATCACCAACATCGTAAAGCTGGCTGCAGAAAAAATACTGGAAAAAGACGTGATGGTACTTGGACCCGGCGTAAAGACCGGGCTGAATATCATGATGGATAATCCCGGACAGCTTGGTGCCGATCTGGTGGCAAATGCGGTGGCCGGAATCGCAGAATATCCGGTTCCGCTTGTCATTATTGACATGGGAACTGCCAGCACGGTGAGTGTGGTGGATGATAAAAAGCATTACGTGGGCGGCATGATCTACCCGGGAATGGGAGTTTCCCTGGATGCCCTTACCGCACATGCTTCTCAGCTCAGCGGCATCAGCATCGAGGCGCCGAAGCGCATCATCGGAAAAAACACCATCGACTGTATGAAGAGCGGTATGATCTACAGCAATGCGGCAGCTTTGGACGGCATTATCGACCGGATTGAAGAAGAACTGCATCAGGAAGTCACGGTGATTGCCACGGGCGGCCTTGCAAAAAAGATTATTCCATATTGCAGACGGAAGATTATTCTGGATGAAGTATTGCTTCTTAAAGGTCTTCTCGTCATTTACGAAAAAAATAAATAATCTGGGCTGGCAAAAAGAGGTTATGGATTTTGACACTTAACGCCTGAATGCCTGTACGAAATCAAGGGGAACCGGTGCTGTAAAAAGCATCGGTTTTTCTGTGACCGGATGAACGAATTCCAGCTGATAGGAATGCAGAGGCTGCCTGCCGATGATGCGGTAATCCGGATGATAAAGGTAGTCACCCGGAAGGGGATAACCCAGGTGTTTCATGTGTACCCGGATCTGGTGGGTCCGGCCTGTCTCCAGATGAAGTTCTATCAGGGAGTAGGATTGGGATAATTCCTTCTCCACCACAGCAAGCCGCGTAAAATGTGTCACAGCACGCTCTCCATGTTCGTAATCCACCTGTCTGGTAATGGCAGAGCCGTCCACTCTTCCAACAGGAGCATCGATGGTTCCGGACTTGGGCGGAATGCCTTCCACGATGGCAAGGTAGGTCCGGCGGATTTCCCGGCGTTTCATCTGTGTGGACAAAACGGCAGCACTGTAGGGATTTTTTGCCAGAATCAGGGCACCGGTGGTGTCACGGTCCAGTCGGTTGATACAGCGATACACAAAATCCTGGCCTTTTTGGGCAAAATAATAAGCCACTCCGTTTGCAAGAGTGTTCTCATAATTCCCAATAGATGGATGGACAGGCACATTTGCCTCTTTGTTTATCACGAGGATGTCCTCATCTTCATAAAGAATGTCCAGCTCCATTTTTACCGGGATGATTTTTTCATCCGACTCTGTTTCCGGAATGTGTACGGTCAGGGTATCGCCTTTTTTCAGAATGGAATGTCCGTAGCCACGTTCACCATTTTGCAGAATAGAGTGGTCATGGTTCTGCTCATTATTATGCGAAATCGTCTGCCCGGATTTCTTCATGGAAGAAAGGATATTCCGGGAAAAGCCCTTTTGGCGCAGAAAAGCCAGGATTTCCATTCCATCGTATTCTTCTGTAACCTCATAAGTAAGCGTTCGCTGCATATTGTCCCTCTCTGCATATTTTGATGAAAACAGTATATGCTTCTTTTGAGTTTCTGACAAGAACGGAATTAACCCGATGCCCGAATGTTTCCGAAAAAATACTGGAATTCTGCGGCAGGAAGCGTATAATAGCTTCGGAATAAATATAAGAGGTGTATTATGGAACAACAGCATTTGTTTTCAAATAAAATGTTAAAGGCATTACTGGTTCCTGTAATTCTGGAACAACTGTTAAATGCTCTCATGGGAACCGTGGATACTATGATGGTCAGCAATGTAGGTTCTGCGGCAATCTCAGCAGTTTCCCTGGTGGATTCCATCAATGTGCTTGTGATTCAGGCCTTTTCCGCACTGGCAGCTGGAGGCGCGATTGTTTGTTCCCAATATATGGGACAGAAGAATTATGAGCAGGCAAACAAATCCGCAAGACAGGTACTCTTTATCATTGCTGCAATTTCCCTGGGTGTGACGGTGCCATGTCTGATTTTTCGTCAGCCTTTGCTGCGCTTTATTTTTGGTGAAGTGGAGGCAGACGTTATGGCAGCTTCCCGTACCTATTTTTTCTACACGGTTTTGTCTTATCCATTTATTGCGCTTTACGATGCTGGTGCATCCATTTTCCGTGCCCAGGAGAATACAAAAGGACCCATGACTATTTCTGTGATTTCAAACGGAATGAATATTGCAGGAAATGCCATCCTGATCTGGGTGTTTCACATGGGAGTGGCAGGCGCAGCCATTGCGACCCTGATTTCCCGTATGTTCTGTGCAGTTGTGGTCTTGTGGCAGTTACATAGAAAGAAGCAGCCAATCGTGGTCAACCATTACCTGAAAATCCGTCCCGATGGAAGAATGATCAAAAGGATCCTGGGGCTTGGGATTCCTTCGGGCATCGAAAACAGTATGTTCCAGCTTGGTAAGCTTGCCATTCAGTCCAGTGTGTCCACTCTGGGAACCGTAGCCATTGCGGCGCAGGCTATGACCAACACTCTGGAGGGACTCAGCGGTATCGCCGCCATGGGAGTTGGAATCGGGCTTATGACTGTTGTAGGTGAGTGTCTGGGAGCCGGGCGAAAGGATGAGGCCGTTTATTATGTGAAAAAACTTTGTGCCATTGCCTGGGGAGTCTTGCTGGCAGGATGCCTGATCGTTTTTGCATTGACAAAGCCGATCACTATGCTCGGAGGAATGGAGGCAGAAAGTGCAAGGATGTGCTTTGAGATGACCGCCTGGATCACACTGGTCAAACCGATCGTTTGGATGCCTGCCTTTATCCCGGCCTATGGAATGCGGGCTGCGGGAGATGTAAAATTCTCCATGGCCGTTTCCTGTATTACCATGTGGGTATTCCGTTATTGCCTGTGCGTATTTCTGATCCGAATAATGGGCATGGGCCCTATGGCAGTATGGATCGGAATGTTTACGGACTGGACAGTACGTGCGATTATTTTCCTGCTTCGTTTCCACAGCCGGAAGTGGCTGGAGCACAAAGTAATCGGGTAGTGGATTTTGTTGTAATTCTTGATAACCCCATATACTTATGATAAGATAGCAAATATAATCAGAAAAAGCTTCAGGGCAATGTCCCCGAAGGCTATCAGAGGTCGGACTTCCAAAAAAAGGAGAGTGTGGCGAATGGGAAGAGTATTTAATACAACAGGAGTATGTGTTCCGGAAGCGCATTACATGGTAAACATAGAGGAACGTCTGACAGAGATTAAGAAGCTCGTGGATGACGGGAAATATTTTACGATCAACAGGGCACGACAATACGGAAAGACTACAACATTGATGGCCTTGAGCCGTTTTTTGCAGAAAGACTATTATGTTGCTTCGATGGACTTTCAGACGTTTGATGATGCGAAATTTGAAAATGGCCTGCGAAACACTTTCGCAAAGTGCAAATTCTGAAAACCGTTTTTTCTCTTTAAAAGAGCTGTTTGAAGAAATGGGAGATATTTGTGCTGCATCTGACAAGCCAATCGTTCTGATGATCGATGAGGTGGATAGTGCCACAAACAATCAGGTATTCATCGACTTTCTGGCACAGCTGCGGGCTCAGTATCTGAAGCGCTTCCAACAGCCTGCTTTGAAATCTGTCATTCTGGCAGGTGTGTACGACATAAAGAATCTCCGGCAGAAAATCCGTCCGGAGGATGAACATAAATATAACAGTCCGTGGAATATCGCTGCAGATTTTGACATTGATATGAGTTTCTCGAAAGATGATATTGCGGGGATGCTTGGGGAGTATGAAATGGATTACCATACAGGGATGAATATGCGCGAAATGGCCGGATGGATATATGACTACACTTCGGGCTATCCTTTTCTTGTCTCCAGGCTTTGCCAGCTAATGGATGAGAAAGTTATCCGGGAATGTGGCTCAAGAGAAGCAGCATGGACAGAAGAAGGCTTTCATGCGGCTTTACGAATGATCCTTTCCGAAAAGAATACCCTGTTTGAATCTCTGATTGGGAAGCTCCATGCTTACCCACAGCTTGATAAAATGCTCCGCACAATCCTGTTTACCGGAAAAACATTTTCCTATGCAGCAGACGGAAGCGTGATTGATATGGCTGCGATGTTTGGATTCGTAAGGAACTGTCAGGGAAACGTAGCGATAGCCAACCGTATTTTTGAGACACGGCTTTATAACTATTATCTGTCGGAATATGCTCAGCTTCAACTTCAATAAAAAGAAGCAAATTGGAGTGCATGAGATAAGTCTCGGAGATAAGAGGATTATTGAGGCTGTGGTGTAGGATAAGACAAAAATTACTTTGGGGTTTCGACTGGATTCATAATAAATGATTGACCCATAAAAAATAAAAATATCCCGCGGGAGAGAAGCGTGCGTTGCAAAGCACCAAATACCACGGGATATTTTTTTTTGTGGTTAAGCGTTGGCGGTCATATCGTTTTGGATAAAGGTGGATTTTTTTGGCTCTTCATGGGGAATAGTGGGTGAAAAACGCCCACAACCCCAGCGTTTATGCTGATTATGCGGTTTTAGGTTTCCGGCCTTACCATGCTATAAGTATTCTAAGTCGTCCGCCAGCCTTGACATGAACCTCAGGCAATGCCCGGGATAATCATCCCGACGGCGAAGAACTCAAGAACAGTTGTTGCTGTTCAGATACTTTTGGGCATATAGAGAAAAATATACCTGCCAGGAGAAAAAATCTGGGGTTTTACGGTAAAACAGAGCATTTCAAGATGCTTTTTGGATCTATAGCAGACAAAATTTGTTCCCAGACCCAGAAAAATGCAAAATTCTGGGTCTGGAGTGCACTTATTTCTAACATGGAGAAAATTTGAAGTAAAACGTTCATATTTCCACTGGAATTTCCGGGATATTGGACCTGAGAGAGAATTGTGTGTCATATATGCCCAAACCACATGCTATTTTGTGGAGTTTCCCTTACTGCGATATATGATCTAAGCTGT
>JALERH010000053.1 GCA_022764275.1 Blautia sp.
GTACCATGGGCGATTCTTCTGGATCCAACAAGTGCATGTAATCTGCACTGTACAGGCTGCTGGGCGGCTGAGTACGGACATAAGCTGAATTTAAGCCTTGAGACGATCGATTCCATCATCAGGCAGGGAAAAGAACTGGGCGTTTACATGTACATCTATACCGGTGGTGAACCGACCATCCGTAAAAAGGATCTGATTAAGCTCTGTGAAATGCACCCGGACTGTGAGTTCCTGGCATTTTCAAACGGAACACTGTTTGACGAGGAATTCTGCGACGAGATTCTCCGGGTAAGGAACTTTGTTCCGGCATTCAGTCTGGAGGGATCTGAGGAAGCAAACGACGGACGCCGCGGCGATGGAATCTACCAGAAGGTTATGCATGCCATGAAGCTTCTGAAGGATCGCGGCCTTCCTTTCGGTGTTTCCACCTGTTATACAGGTGCGAACGTAGACAGCGTATGCAGTGAAGAATATTTCGATCATTTGATCGACTGTGGAGCTCTGTTTGCATGGTTCTTCCATTATATGCCAGTTGGAAATGATGCCTCTCCGGATCTGCTGCTGACCCCGGATCAGCGTGAAAAAATGTACCGTAAGATCCGGGAATACAGAGGAACAAAGGCACTGTTCACACTTGATTTCCAGAATGATGCAGAGTATGTACACGGCTGTATCGCTGGCGGCAGACACTATCTCCATATCAATGCAAACGGTGATGTGGAGCCATGTGTATTTATTCATTACTCAAACTGCAACATCAAGGATACTTCCCTTATGGATGCCTTAAAGAGCCCGCTTTTCCAGGCTTATCATGACAACCAGCCATTTAATGAGAACATGCTGCGTCCATGTCCGATGCTGGAAAATCCGGAGATCCTGCGCAGACTTGTAAAGGAAACAGGAGCAAAATCCACGGATATGCAGTCACCGGAAAGCGCAGAGCATCTCTGCGGAAAATGCGACAGCTATGCAGCCTGCTGGAAGGAAAGAGCTGACAAGCTGTGGGAAGAACGTCAGGAAGAAAAAGCAGAGAAAGCAAAGGCTTAACATAGAATTTGGTAAAAAAGGGGAAGCTTTCCGCTTGAAAAAGAAGTTTCCATTCTGACAAGGATCCAGTCCTTTCATAGAATACCTGTCAGGAAATCCTCAGTGGGGTCTATGCGGAATTTTTGTGCCGCCAGATACCATTTTCCACAAAAATGAGGGGAGAAATCACAACTTTTCATGCCAAATTTTCTCTATACTGAAAAATTGTCTCCTGAGACCCCGCTTTTTAAGATTTCCGGGGTCCGGGAACACACTTTTTTTGTATAGATACTTTTTGCATACTAATGTGCAGTTTTTTGCTTAAATTTCCTGGTAATTGGGCTCTGCCTATCAATTTTTTCTGCATAGACCCAGGGATGTTCATTTTCCAATAATGCCCGCTAGTGCACTGTGCAGAAGATCTACATGGTACGCTGGCGGGCTTCATCTATTATATGTATGTGTGAAATATTGTGTTGTACTATCTTGAAAAGTATAAAAAGTCAGCACAGGGGCGCTGGTAATTGCTGATCAGCTTATTCATGACTTTTCCATTGTAATACAGGGTGGAAGAGCCACCGCCATCGAGATTGTAGGCGTACTGGCATCCGTATGAGGAAAAGATGCTCACCATATCCCAATGATTCAGACCGGAATAGCTGCCGGTATCCGTTACCAGAAGGATGTAATCATTCGGGGCTACCATGCCGATGGCTGTGCGGGGATAATACTTTTCTGTTTCGGCCCAAGGAAGCTGAGCAACTCCGTCTTTGATCAGGACAGGGCCGAAATTATAGGTGTCTTTGACTCCTTCATTCAGCAGCTCTGTGCCGGTTTTACCGACCTCCGGCGTGTAAATTGTACCGTCCCATTTCACCGCCATTACACTGTAGCTAGTCAGATGGTCTGCATATATACTGCCGTTTTTGATACACATGCCAAGAGGGGAAGGAACTCCACTTTCATAATCAAAAGCACTGCCGTTGATTCCAATGATTCCACCGTTTGAGAAAACTGCATCAGAGGTTGTCTGGCGGGATCCTCCGTAAGTGCCGTGAGATAAGGCGGAATTCAGTTGGTTCGGGCTCCTGGTCCGGACATGTGCTATCCAGTAAGAAATGCCGTGTGTGGATTTTCTATGCAGGTCAATCGCCAGGGTAGGACTGGTATAAGTATAATGAGAGTCACTCAGAATTGCATCTGGAGGCGTCTCTTTTTCTTTTGTGCGGCGTCCTTTCGCGTTCACGTAATAATTCCCGATCCATTTATTCCTGGCCATTACGCCATTTTTCGTACTGAA
>JALERH010000069.1 GCA_022764275.1 Blautia sp.
GGTGGCGTTTCACAAAAAGTTTGTTATTTTTTTGTTGATTTTATTTCCCAAATATGTATAATGTAATTTAGGAAAGTAGTAATCCTACTTAAGAAACCAGTAACTCCTGCATTTGCAGTCAGTTAGAATAAGTGACTATCAAAGAAATGAGGTAAATGTAAGATGGCAGAAATCAATTTAAGCAAGTATGGTATCACCGGAACTACAGAAATCGTGCATAATCCTTCTTATGAACTTTTATTTGAAGAGGAAACAAAGCCAGGTCTGGAAGGCTTTGAAAAAGGTCAGGAAAGTGAACTTGGCGCAGTTAACGTAATGACAGGTATCTACACCGGCCGTTCTCCTAAAGACAAATTCATCGTTGTTGATGAGAACTCCAAGGACACTGTATGGTGGACTTCCGATGAGTACAAAAACGATAACCATCCTGCAAGCATTGAGACATGGAACGCTGTAAAGAAAATCGCTCTGGACGAGCTGTCCGATAAAAAACTTTATGTTGTAGATGCATTCTGCGGTGCTAACAAGGATACCCGTATGGCAATCCGCTTCATCATGGAAGTAGCATGGCAGGCTCACTTTGTTAAAAATATGTTTATTACTCCTACTGAAGAAGAGCTTAAGGACTTTGAGCCGGACTTCGTTGTTTACAACGCTTCCAAGGCTAAAGTTGAGAATTACAAAGAGCTGGGTCTTAACTCTGAGACAGCTGTTGTCTTCAATATCACAAGCCGTGAGCAGGTTATCATCAACACCTGGTATGGCGGTGAGATGAAGAAAGGTATGTTCTCCATGATGAACTACTATCTGCCATTAAAGGGCATCGCTTCCATGCACTGCTCCGCAAACACAGATATGAACGGTGAGAACACCGCAATCTTCTTCGGTCTTTCCGGTACAGGTAAGACAACACTTTCCACAGACCCGAAACGTCTCCTGATCGGTGATGACGAGCACGGCTGGGATGACAATGGCGTGTTCAACTTCGAGGGTGGCTGCTACGCAAAGGTTATCAACCTTGACAAAGAGTCCGAGCCGGATATCTACAATGCAATCAAACGTAACGCTCTTCTTGAGAACGTAACTCTGGATGCAGAAGGCAAGATTGATTTCAATGACAAGAGCGTAACTGAGAATACACGTGTATCCTACCCGATTAACCACATTGAAAACATTGTTCGCCCTGTATCTTCTGCACCGGCAGCTAAGAACGTAATCTTCCTGTCCGCAGATGCATTCGGCGTACTTCCTCCAGTATCTGTACTGACACCGGAGCAGACTCAGTACTACTTCCTGTCCGGCTTCACTGCTAAACTTGCAGGTACAGAGCGTGGCATCACAGAGCCGACACCTACCTTCTCCGCTTGCTTCGGTCAGGCTTTCCTGGAACTGCATCCGACCAAATATGCAGAAGAGCTTGTTAAGAGAATGGAAAAGAGCGGTGCTAAGGCTTACCTCGTAAACACCGGATGGAACGGAACCGGAAAACGTATCTCCATCAAAGATACCCGTGGTATCATCGATGCGATCCTGAATGGCGACATTAAGAATGCACCGACCAAGAAGATTCCATACTTCAACTTTGAAGTACCGACCGAACTTCCGGGCGTTGATCCTGCAATTCTTGATCCTCGTGACACCTATGCTGATGCTTCCCAGTGGGAAGAAAAAGCAAAGGATCTGGCTGGCAGATTCATTAAGAACTTTGCTAAATATGAAGGAAATGCTGCTGGTAAAGCACTTGTTTCCGCAGGTCCTCAGTTATAATTAAATTGCATTTACGGAGGCGGCGCCGAAAGGCGCCGCTTTTTGTAAAACAGAAGAAAACGCAAAGGCAGGTAAATGAGAGGAGGACTGAAAATGCCTGGATATTGGATTAAAGATACAACCCGGGAAGAAAGACAGAAGATCGTGGAAGAGTCCTTTGGAAATATCTCTGCGAACTGTGACGGATGCATGGCAGGTCTGGCGGAAATGTATGAGGATTATATCGAGGGAAAGAAGGAAATCCACGAAATCAATATGGAATTTAATGCAAGATATGTCCGGGGCGATATGGACCGGGATGAAGGAAGAAGCTGTATCAGGGGATTATAAAGATATGAGGAGGTATGGAGATGGAAAAGAATTATCGTGCAGAAATAACAGGAGTATTTGGTGATCCGGTAGACGGAAATCCCACAGGAGTTATGGAAGAGGCTGCCTATGAGGCATGCGGATTGAATTACCGTTACCTGACTCTGAAGGTTACCAGGGAAGATTTTGATGACGCAATGAAATCAATCCGTGCACTTCATATGAAGGGCATGAACCTTACCATGCCGCATAAGATTACAGTTCTCCCTTATCTGGATGAGATTTCGGAAGCAGCAGGGATCATCGGCGCTGTGAATACGATCGTTGTCCGTGATGGAAAACTGTTTGGGGAAAATACGGATGGAAAGGGCTTCGTACAGGCATTAAAAAATAAAGGGGTATCTCTGCAGGACAAAAAGATTGTGATTCTGGGAGCAGGCGGAGCAGCCAAAGCCATTGCGGTGGAATGTGCTCTTGAAGGTGCTGCGCAGGTGACGATCATCAACCGCACGAAGGAGAAAGCGGAAGAACTGGCACAGGTATTGACTGAGCATACAAAGGCACGCGCCATCGGCTTGAAATGGGAACCGGAGCAGAAAATTCCGGCTGACACGGATATTCTGATCAATGCCACAAGCATTGGCCTGATGCCGGATGCAGATGCAAAGCCGGATATTGACTATGATTCCATATCTTCTGAGATGGTGGTCAGTGATGTGGTGTTTAATCCGGCAGAAACACTGTTCCTGAAAGAAGCGGCAGCCCGCGGAGCAAAAACCGTGAACGGACTTGGCATGCTGGCCTGCCAGGGCGCTTTGAATTTTACTCTCTGGACAGGCGTGGAAGCACCGCTGGAGATTATGGAAGAGACTCTTAGAAAAGAGTTTGAAGTAGGATATGGAGAAACTGATTAAGCTGTTTGAAGAATGCCAAGATAAGATTTAGATGCTGGAATCTATATGATTAATCCCGGATGTACAAAACACAGCCGTTGAGGTATAATAAAACAAAGGCCAAAATGGAAAGGAAGTGGAAGATATATGTGTACAAAGAATGAATTGCAGCAGATTCTGGATAAGATGGTGCAGGCTTACCGTGAGATGTATCAGGATGACATTTGTGAGATATATCTTTATGGTTCCTACGCCAGAGGAGACTATACGGCAGAATCGGATATTGATCTGGCCGCTGTAGTTAAGGGAAACAGAGAAAAACTCCAGGAGAGTCTGAAAAGAGTATGGGAGATATCTTCAGATGTGGAACTGGAATATGGTGTGATTGTTTCTCCTACGGTAATCCCATACAGTGAATTTGAAAGTTATAAATATGTACTGCCCTATTACAGGAATATTGTCCGGGAAGGGGTGAAGTTAAGTGCCTGATATTCAGAAGACCCTGATGGAATACCGCCTGCAGACGGCAAAAGAGAAACTCCATTCTGCAGAAATACTTCTTGCATCCGGACAGTATAAAGACTCTGTGGGGCGTTCTTATTATGCGATGTTCTCAGCAATAAGGGCAATCCTGGCACTGGATAAAGTAGACTTCTCGAAACATGCGGCGATCATCGCATATTTCCAGAAAGAATATATTAAAACGGAGATTCTTCCCAAGGAATATTCCAAGTTTATCAGCACCGCATTCCAGATTCGCAACAACTGTGACTACGCAGATTTTTTTCTGGTATCAAAAGCTGATGCAGAAGAGCAGTGCAGCAAGGCGGTGAAATTTACGGCTGCAATCGAGGACTATCTCATAAAAAGAACCCAAAAGTCAAATAGTATCCCCAACTCTGCAGAGGAAGAAGGGAAACCATGAAAAGCATCCATCCGGATGCTTTTTTGCTGCCGGGAAGGAGAAAGATCATGGCAGCCACAGCCTGATGCCCGTAGTCTTGTCTTTCCTTGAGTGGTACTTGTCCGCTTTGGCAGTATTTACCGGGTCAACTGCCAGAAAGCAACTGCACTTGCAGCGGCCACATTCAGGGAATCTACGCCATGAGACATGGGGATACGCACCGTGTAATCACAGTCTGCAATGGTGGAATCTGTCAGTCCTTCCCCCTCCGTGCCAAGTATGATGGCAAGCTTATCCTGTGCCGCAAGCCGGGGATCGTCGATACTTACGGAGTCATCTTTTAACGCCATGGCGGCAGTTTTAAAGCCAAGTTCTTTTAAAAGAGCCATGCCCTGATCGGGCCAGTCTTCTGATTTATCTCCCAGAAATGCCCAGGGAATCTGGAAAACCGTGCCCATACTAACCCTTATGGAACGGCGGTACAGAGGATTGCTGCAGGCGGGGGTGAGAAGGACAGCATCCATATTCAGGGCAGCAGCAGAGCGGAAAATAGCTCCCACATTGGTGGGGTTAACCACGTTTTCCAGTACGGCAACCCTTCGGGCTGACTGGCAGATCCGTCTGGTATCCGAAAGAGGCGGACGGTGCATGGCACAAAGGGCACCCCGTGTCAGAGGAAAACCGGTAAGCTGTTTTAAAACCTGAAAATCAGCTGTAAAGATCGGGATGTCTCCGCAGCGGGCAATGATGTTTTTTGCCTCTCCGTCAATGTGCTTTGGTTCCAGTAAAAGGGATACGGGCACACATCCTGCATCCAAAGCACGCTCAATAACCTTGGGACTTTCCGCAATGAAAAGACCTTTTTCCGGTTCGTGGCGGTTCAGAAGCTGAGCTTCTGTGAGGCGCGCATATACATCCAGCTCCGATGCTGAAAAATCTGTTATTTCAATGATGTTAGGCATGGAATTCTCCTTTCAGCAGAGATTTTTTATAAATCCAACCAAAGGTTCAATTGAGTCTTTATCTGTAAAATCAACCTTTTTTCCGTAGGTATCCAGCATCAGCTTGTCTTCCTCACGCAATGTATTA
>JALERH010000132.1 GCA_022764275.1 Blautia sp.
ACAGAATTATCAAGGATAAGGAAAGACAATTCCGAAAAAAATAGGGCCTTTCCATTTTCCAGGTTTGATTTGGAAAAAATGCTAAAATAAAAAAGGGATTATGTATGGAAATTAGTATGTCAAAAGAGACTTTATTCTGATGTTCGGTAGAGCATACGGATAAAAGAGAGACGGTATTTTTGACAGCAACCGTGACAGCAACGCCCAGAATATTCTGCAGCATATAATCGTAAGCAATGGAAAAAATGCTGGATTTAAAGGGATTTCCTAGACAGAAAAAAATATACTGGACAGTTGGCTGAAAACTTAAAATCCCGTGGGTAGTGATACCCGTACCGGTTCGATTCCGGTCTGCGGCATTGGAAAACCTTGAGAAATCGAGGTTTTTTTTGTATCTGGAATTATTTCTGAATCATATCTATTGTAATTTGACAGCAAGCGTGACAGTAATGAGGAAACTTTTATATGTGTGACAGATATAGCGTTGACAATATAGCCGAAGAAATAGAAAAGTCGGTCTGTAAATTGGATGGAAAAGTTAAGAAGAAATGGTATTGATAACCGGAGGTTAAATATACAATGAAACTTTTAATCGTAAGGCATGGAGATCCTGATTATGAAATCGATTCCCTGACAGAAAAGGGCTGGAAGGAAGCAGAATATTTATCGGAGAGACTTTCCCGTCTGAATGTAAAGGAATTTTATGTTTCACCGCTTGGGCGAGCGAAAGATACAGCCTCTCTGACACTGAAGAAGATGGACAGAAAGGCGATAGAGTGCGACTGGCTGCGGGAATTTGATGCGCGTATCTACAGACCGGACATATCTGATAAAAAAATGATTGTCTGGGACTGGCTTCCGCAGGACTGGATGGCAGATGAGCGCTTTTTTCATTACGATCAGTGGTATTTAAACGAAAGACTACAGGAAGGGCATGTGAAAGAGGCTTATGATCAGGTAACGGTGCAGTTTGATGCACTGTTGAAATCCCATGGCTATGTCAGGGAAGGGCACTATTACAGGGTGGAAAAACCAAATAATGATACCTTTGTGTTCTTCTGCCATTTTGGACTGGGGTGTGTGCTGCTCAGCCATCTGCTGAGTGTGTCTCCAATGGTGCTGTGGCATGGAGCCTGTGCTGCACCAACTTCTGTGATAACCCTCGCAACAGAGGAACGAAGAAAAGGAATTGCCCTTTTTCGGATGAGCTCCTATGGGGATATTTCTCATTTGTATGCAAATGAGGAGCCTCCTGCATTTGCTGCAAGATTTTGTGAGACATATGATAATTCTGAAGAACGCCATGACTGATGGTCACGTTTCTCATTACGACAGAAAGAAAAGCAGTGAACATGAGGCTGAGTGGTATGATGTGAAAAGGAACAATCGTATTACAGGGTGGCAATAGTCGAGGTCAATCCTTGTGGCAGTTGTTCCTTTTCTATTATGCGTTAAGTATATCACAGCATGCAAGTTATGTACATTTCAAAAATATATGCATTATGTACATAACCTTGTGGAATGTGTCAACGGATTGTTGTTGTGAATGGCAGGACGGCACTTTTTGTTCTTTTTTTATAATTTTTATAAAATTATTAGAAAATGTACAAAGTTCTCTCACATTTTTCCTGTATGATAAAATCATCTTAAGAGAGAGAACTCTTAAGAAAAACTCTTTCCTTTCCCTAGAAAATGTAAAAGATAAACCACCGCCTTACCGGCAAGAACGTCGGCAGGGCGGTGGTTTTGCTATGCATAAATTGATTATAAGATAGCAGGATAAAAAACATGGATATTTTTTATGGTCTTCGGTAACGATTAAAACAGGAATAAATCTCCTGGGCGCGCGGTACGGCATAACCGCACGAAATGTATCCGTCAGAGAGGAAAGCAAGTCCTTCTTTTTCCAAACGGGATTCAAGGTATCCGACAATCTCCGGCAGAGTCTTTTTGCCGTCAATGAGATGTTCCACCGCATATTTTAACAACAGTCCCAGGGATGCAGTCTGCTCGCTGTCCGTGAGCTGTTCGATATAGCGCAGGTCAATTTCCTGTTTTCCCAGGGAAAAACCGTCCCTGCCGTGAGTTTTTATCTTCAGCCGTTCCGGGATGTCATGGGCCTGGGGCTTTCCATAATAGTTGGTGCGGCGGGCAGGGGCAGGCGCATTTTTGGTCATAATACGGTGGCTGGCCGGCAGATGGAAAGCAGGAGCAGCAGAAGAGGACAAAGGATAATCCCGGCACAGCTCTTTGGTGGATTTTGTGATATCCACCGGCACATAATTATCCATCTGGATGATGGTATCTGCAATATGGAAAAATGCTCCCGAGCTTCCGGCCACCAGAATCGTGGAAATTCCGGCTTTTTCATATAAGTCTCCGGCACGCTCCAGAAATGGAGTGATGGGTTCTTTTTCCCGGCAGATGACTTTCTGCATAAATGTATCCCGAACCATAAAGTTTGTGGCTGAGGTGTCCTCATCCAGCAGGAAAACATGGCTTCCAGATTCCATGCCTTCGATGATTCCGGCAGCCTGGGAAGTGCTTCCGCTGGCATCCTCTGTGGAAAAACAACGGGTGTCCTTTTTATTGGGCAGGTCATTGATAAACAGGGAAATATCCACATCCTTTACGAAACGGCCATCCTCGGAGCGGAGCTTTTGGGCAGTATCGTCCGTAATGACATATTCCCGGCCATCTCCCAAAATGTGATTATAAACACCTAGCTCCAGAGCATTCAGAAGGGTGGATTTTCCATGATAGCCACCGCCTACGATGAGGGTGATACCCTGGGGAATTCCCATACCTGTAATGGTACCTTTGTGAGGCAGGTCCATGGAAATGCGCAGCTCATCCGGTGAGAGGAAAGGAACACAGTCTTTCATGGGTCGTGAAGAAATGCCGCTTTCTCTGGGCAGAATGGCACCGTCATTTACGAACGCGGCAAGGGAACGCTTTTTCAGCTCTTCCCGGATAAAAGCCTGATCTTCTGCCAGAAATATAGAGGATTCCAGCTCTTTTTTATTGAGGGCGCGGTAGAAAAATGCCTTATGCACGCAAACTGGCAGAAATTCAAAAAAGATTTTTTCCAGCTCTCCTGAATTGATGGTTCGTCCGTTGGCAGGAAAACCTACAAAAAAGCGGGCAATGATTCCCAGGTCTGTAATTTCGCAGGCAGTACGG
Source organism: Blautia sp. (assembly GCA_022764275.1). Taxonomy (GTDB): domain Bacteria; phylum Bacillota; class Clostridia; order Lachnospirales; family Lachnospiraceae; genus Blautia_A. Next base: position 3,184 of record JALERH010000132.1, read on the forward strand.
GTCAGAACCTCCTGACCGCAGTGGGTGACGGAAATCAGGCCGCTTTTTCCGGAACCTTTGGCACGGAAGGTATAGTGGCTCACCTGCTGTTCAAACTGTCTGGTAAGATAGTCTGCCAGAGTGGTGCGAGTGAGCTTATCCTTATAATAGTCCGCTGGAAAGTCTGCATCCCTGTGTGAAATGCGGACACTGACGTGGGAAGGAGAGGCAAAAGGATCGCTCTGTACATGATCAATGGACAGGATATAACGGTCAAATTGATAAACGCCTTTTAAGGATTTATACGCAGGATAACTTTTGCGATTGACAGAATGAAGTAATTCCTGAAGCTGGTTTGATGATTGCACGGTATGGATACCTCCTGTATATAATATTGACGGCAAGTGCCGGATGTAGTTTTTTGAACTAAGGGCGGAAAATTATCGATAGCCCTACTATAGCCAATCCGGCAGAGTTTGTCCAGTCCAAAAAGAAGAGGAGCACGATTGTGGTTTTAACAGTGGAAAATTACTTGTTTTTGTTCTATAATAGACTTCGGTCAGTAAAAAAAAAGAAAGGTGGATGTGAAGATGGAACGCAGAAATGCATGGCTTTCCTATAACGAGGAGCAGGAGCGGGAATTGGAGGATGTGGCTTCCAGATACCGCCATTTTTTAGATGCCGGTAAAACGGAGAGAGAATGTGTGACTGAGATTGTCCGGGAAGCGGAGGCTGCCGGATATGAAGAGCTTGAGGCAAAGCTTTCCCGAGGAGAGACTTTGGAGGTCGGAGACAAAGTTTACACGGTGGGAATGAAAAAAATCGTGTCTCTGTTTCACATTGGAGAAGATAGACTGGAAGAGGGTATGAATATCCTCTGTGCCCATATTGATTCTCCGCGTCTGGATATCAAGCAGAACCCATTGTACGAGGATACGGATCTGGCATATCTGGATACCCATTACTATGGAGGAGTGAAAAAATACCAGTGGGTAGCACTTCCGCTTGCAATGCACGGTGTCCTTGTGAAAAAGGACGGCAGTGTAGTGGAGGTAAACATCGGTGAGGATGAGGATGATCCGGTGGTTTATATCACAGATCTGCTGATCCATCTGTCAGGCAGACAGATGGAGAAGAAGGCTTCAGAGGTGATTGAAGGAGAAAATCTGGATATCCTGATCGGAAGCCGTCCATTGAAGGATGTTCCGGATGAGAAGAAAAAAGAGGCAGTAAAGGAAAATGTACTGAAAATTCTTCAGGACAAATATGGTGTCGGAGAGGAAGATTTCCTTTCCGCAGAGCTGGAAATCGTACCGGCCGGAAAAGCCCGTGAATGCGGACTGGACCGCAGCATGATCGCGGCATACGGACAGGATGACCGTGTATGCGCATATACGTCTCTTCTTGCAATGCTGGAGATGGAAGCACCGAAACGTACGAGCTGCTGTCTGCTGGTAGACAAAGAGGAAATCGGCAGCGTGGGAGCAACCGGTATGCAGTCCCGTTTTTTTGAAAACAGCGTAGCCGAAGTGATGGAAGCCATGGGAAGCTATTCGGAGCTTTCCCTGCGCCGTGCCCTGAGAAATTCCAGAATGCTTTCTTCGGATGTAAGCGCAGGCTATGATCCGGCTTTTGCAGAGGCATTTGAGAAGAAAAACACCGCTTATCTGGGACGTGGTATCGTTCTGAATAAGTTTACCGGAGCCAGAGGAAAGTCCGGTTCCAATGATGCCAATGCAGAATATGTGGCAAAAGTGCGCAGGATTTTTGATGACCATGAGGTTGCTTTCCAGACAGCAGAGCTTGGTAAAGTAGATTTTGGAGGCGGCGGAACGATTGCATATATTGCGGCACTCTATGGTATGGAAGTCATCGACAGCGGAGTTGCAGTCCTCAGCATGCACGCGCCGTGGGAAGTCACCAGCAAGGCAGATGTGTACGAGGCAAAAAAGGCATATAAGGCATTTTTGCTGGATGCGTAAAGAAATTCGTAGAATACGAAAAAAATTTAAAAAACCTCTTGACAAATTGGCCCATATAGCGTAGAATACTCATTGTTGCGAAGGAGTTCGCAAATGAATGTGTGTTTAGCTCAGCTGGATAGAGCGTTTGGCTACGGACCAAAAGGCCGGGGGTTCGAATCCTCTAACACACGTGAAAGCCG
>JALERH010000005.1 GCA_022764275.1 Blautia sp.
CTATCCATCCCTGATCGTGGTAGGACAGATCATGGATGCACTGCTGTCCGGAAAATATGACTTAAACAAGACAGCGGTTGTCATGACGCAGACCGGCGGCGGATGCCGTGCTTCCAACTATATCGCATTCATCCGGCGCGCATTAAAGAAAGCCGGTATGGAGCAGGTTCCGGTCATTTCCCTGAACTTAAGCGGCCTGGAGAGCAATCCGGGATTCAAGCTTACCTTCCCGCTGGTGAAGGCAGTTGTTTACGCTGCGGTATTCGGAGATATCCTGATGAAATGCATCTACCGGATGCGTCCTTACGAGCTGGAAAAAGGAATCGTAAACCGGAAACACAAGATCTGGGAGCAGCGCGTGATTGCTTTCGTATCCGGCAGTTCCTTAAGCCACAGCCAGTTTAAGAAAATGTGCCGCGAAATGGTACATGACTTTGACACCATCCCCATCAGCGATGAAAAGAAACCACGCGTGGGTATCGTAGGAGAAATCCTGGTAAAATTCCTTCCGGCTGCAAACAATCATCTGGCAGACCTTCTGGAGGCAGAGGGTGCAGAGCCTGTGGTACCGGATCTGATTGACTTCATGTGCTACTGTTTCTATAATCAGAACTTTAAGGTGGACAATCTTGGTTTCAAGAAGTCAAAGGCTTTTATCGGAAATATGGGAATCAAGCTCATCGAGTGGGTTCGTGGAACAGCCAATGATGCCCTTCGCGAGAGCCGCCACTTCCATCCTACCGCCGATATCCGGGATCTGGCCCGTATGGCAGAGCCTATCGTTTCCACCGGAAATCAGACGGGTGAAGGATGGTTCCTGACCGGTGAAATGATGGAACTGATTCACGATAACGTTCCCAATATTGTCTGCATTCAGCCTTTTGGCTGCCTGCCGAACCACATCGTAGGAAAGGGTGTTATCAAGGAAATCCGCCGCACCCACCCCAAGGCAAACATTGTGGCAATCGACTATGATCCAGGTGCCAGCGAAGTAAATCAGTTAAACAGAATCAAACTGATGCTTTCCACCGCGCAGAAAAATCTGAAGGCAGAAATTCAGAAAGACGCGTAAAACAGTAAGCAGGTAAAGTTTACTCAACAAAACCAGAAAAAACTCCCCAGACCCAGAATTTTGCATTTTCTGGGTCTGGGGATAAATTTTTGTCTGCTGTAGATACAAAAGGTCTCTTAAAATGCTCTGTTTTACCGTAAACCCCCAGATTTTTTCTCCAGGAAGGTATATTTTTCTCTATATGCCCAAAAGTTTCTGAGCAGCAACAACTGTTCTTAGGCTCCTGAGCCAGAGGGACCGCATAATCAGCATAAACGCTGGGGTTGTGGGTGTTTTTCACCCACTATTCCCCATGAAGAGCCTATCATATCCCATATATTTTGGGGGCTTTCTCATCACAGAAACTTCTCATCTCCCGCCTTGCTGATTACCATATAAACGCCAAAATACACAGCGACTGCCAGAATCACTGCGATTCCAAGGCAGATGATATTCGAATGGATCAGGTGGTAAAGTCCGTAATATACGCCTCCTGCCACCACTCCCATAGGGACTGAGGCAATCAGCGGATTCAGATAAGCGGATTTCCACGGATTTTTGTACTGCACATACTTTTTCATGGCCAGCTCGTTCAGAAGACACATCACCACCGCATAGATGATCATAGCGATCACAATGGTGTAGACTCCCAGATCGGTGACCAGAAGAAGGATTGCCATTGCAATTACATCGGCAACCAGCGCGATGGCCGCATTCTTCATGGGAATATTTGGCTTTCCGATTCCCTGCAGCACACCGTTGGAAATGTTGGAGTTTCCATTTAAAATAATGGTAATGGCACCCAGCAGCATAAGCTGTCCGCCTGCTCCCGTCGTGCTCGGGAAAAGGAGACGGGTGATCGGTCCTGACAAAACTGCCAGCCCCACCGTACACGGAATGGAGATAAACATACTGATCCAGGTTGCTTTATCAATCTTGCTCCGTGCGCCATCCAGATCTCCTTTCGCATAATGAGAGGAAACCTCCGGGATCATGGAGGTCGGAGCTGTACTTGCCAGAGTCAGAGGAATGTTGATCAGTGTCATATAATATCCATATTCCGCGTACATACTCTGAATCAGGTCGTGATCCTGTCCTTTCATACCCAGAATGCCGGAATACATGTAGCTGTTGATAAATCCGTTTACATTGTAGATAAAAGAGCTGAGAATGATCGGCATAACGATCAGGATGATGCTTTTCATCACGTCCGAAGTCGGCTCATTAATGGAAACGTGATCATGCTTCAGCTTTTTCCGAATAGTCTTCTGGTTAAGCCTGTACACGAAGATCATGAATATAAGGGCTGCAAGCACACCGGCTCCCGTACCCATGGTAGCTCCTGCAGCACCCCAGGACTGCACCGCAGATGCCTTCTGGCCGCTGAAATGGTTTAACATCACACTGGACATCAAAAGGGCAAAGGTCGCTACAAATATCTGCTCCACGATCTGAGAGATCGAGGTGGGCATCATGTTCCGGTATGCCTGAAAATATCCGCGGAACACGCCCAGAACTCCGGACAGGAAAATGGTCGGAGCCAGCATACGAAGAGGAAGTCTCGCTCCTGCCATGGATTCCGGAACCAGGATCGAGGCACCAAAGAAACAAAACAGCGCCACAACACCGCCTGCGATTCCTACATACAAAAGCGCGCAATGGAATACTTTCTGCGCGTCCTTATAGCGCTTGAAAGCAATCTTTTCCGCCATGATCTTTGATACGGCCTGCGGAATGCTGAAAGATGCGATCATCAGCAGAATAAAGTAAACATTCTGCGCATAATTAAACAGAGCGTAGCTGTTGTTTCCCAGCGTGGCAGACAGGGGACTTTTATACAGCATACCGATGATTTTGGATATCAGTGCCGCAACCATCAGAAAGGATGCATTTTTTACCAGTGTATTATCGTTATTTTTACCCATAACCTTTTGTTCCCCTATCGCTCGATATTCTCAATCTGCCAGTCAATGGGCGCAAGCCCGTTTTCCTGAAGAAATGCATTTGTCCTGCCAAAATGCCTGCATCCGAAAAATCCCCTTGCCGCTGAGAGGGGGCTTGGATGAGCAGCTGTCAGCACAAGCTGTTTCGGATTATTCAGCATGGTTTTTTTCATTTGTGCCGGTCTTCCCCACAGCAGGTAGACGATGGGGCGATCCTGCTCATTTAAGATCCGTATGACCGCATCCGTAAAGGATTCCCAGCCGATTCCCCGGTGAGAATTCGCCTGATGTGCACGGACCGTCAGAACGGTATTCAATAAAAGCACTCCCTGCTTCGCCCATTTTTCCAGGCATCCGTTATTGGGGATATAGCACCCGCAGTCATCATGGAGCTCCTGGTAAATATTCACCAGGGAGGGCGGTATCTCCACATCTTTTTTTACGGAAAAGCACAGGCCGTTTGCCTGTCCGTCGTTGTGATAAGGATCCTGCCCCAATATCACCACTTTTACCTCATTTAGAGGAGTAAAGTGGAAGGCATTAAACATATCCTCCGGAGGCGGAAAAACCTTCCGCGTCCTGTATTCGTTCATTACTGTCTGATATAATCTCGCATAATATGGCTGGTGGAATTCGTCTTTCAGCGCTTCCTGCCAGTCTCCCGCTATTGGGGCCATCTTCTCACCTCTTTATCCTTTGCCTTCTTCTTTTTTATCGGCGTACCGATACGCCCTTCTCTGCCAGGTAATCCTTTACCTCGGAAATCTCCAGTTCTTTATAATGGAACAAAGATGCCGCCAGTGCCGCATCTGCGCCACCATCTGTCAGGGCTTCATAAAAATGTTCCAGAGTTCCAGCACCTCCCGATGCGATTACCGGAATGGAAACTGCATCCGATATTGCTCTGGTAAGGGCAATATCGTATCCTGCTTTCGTCCCGTCACAGTCCATGCTGGTGAGCAGGATTTCCCCTGCGCCAAGAGCCTCTGCCTTCTTTGCCCATTCTTCAGCATCGATTCCTGTATCCAGACGCCCGCCGTGCTTATAGATGTTCCAGCCGCCGTCCGGACGGCGTTTTGCATCGATTGCGACCACCACACACTGGCTGCCGAATTTATTTGCTGCCTCCGAGATCAGCTCCGGTCTGTCAATGGCAGCAGAATTCACGGAAATCTTGTCCGCACCTTCTCTGAGGAGCTTTTTGAAATCCTCGACTGTACGGATCCCGCCTCCGACCGTAAAGGGAATGAACACATTTGCTGCGACTTTCCGCACCATTTCCACCACCGTATCCCGTTTCTCACAGGAAGCCGTGATATCCAGAAAAACCAGTTCATCCGCACCGGCTGCATCGTATGCCTTCGCAATCTCCACCGGGTCACCCGCATCCTTTAAATCCACAAAATTCACGCCTTTTACAACGCGGCCCTTATTTACATCCAGACAGGGAATAATTCTTTTTGTAAACATGAGTTTAGTCCTCCCTTCCGATCTTTGCAAAGTTTTCCAGGATCTTCAGACCATACCGGCTGCTTTTTTCCGGATGGAACTGGCAAGCAAACACATTATCCTTTTCCACGGAAGCATGGATACAGGTACTGTACTGTGTCGTAGCCTTTACGATTTCCGGCTCCTGTGCCTGCAGATAATAGGAATGTACAAAATAAACATATGTCTGCTCCGGGATTCCCTCAAAAAGTCTTCCCTGATTCTGAAGGTGCAGGGAATTCCATCCCATATGTGGAATCTTCAGGCCCGGGGACGGCGGAATCTTTACAATCTTTCCTTTCAGGAGGCCAAGTCCTTCCACACCAGGGCTCTCCTCACTGGATTCAAAAAGAAGCTGAAGTCCCAGACAAATACCCAGGAAAGGCTTTTTTTCCTCCACGATTTTATTTATCACAGGAACCAGTCCATATGTATGCAGATTCTGCATCGCCTCCCCAAAGCTTCCCACTCCGGGCAAAATAGCTTTGTCTGCTTTTAATAGAACCTCCGGATCACGTGAGACCACTGTCTCCTCTCCGAGAAAATGAAGGGCCTTTTCCACGCTTTTGATATTTCCTGCGTCATAGTCGATTATTCCAATCATAGCTTTCCTCCTGATGTCAACTTTATCCTGGTGTGTCATATATAACTTAGTATAATTCAATACTAAAGTATAACGCAAAAAAGGACAGTTGCAAAGTAATTTCTTCGCAACTGCTCTTTTTTTATTTGCGATCCAGTGTAAACCAGAATTCCACACCGTTGTCAAAATTCTGCACGCCGTATTCCTGGTTCATACCTTCCATAATTGCTTTTACAATGGAGAGGCCGATTCCGCTGCCGCCATACTCTCTGGTACGCGCCTTGTCCACCTTGTAAAATTTGTTCCACAGATTCGGGATATCTGCCTCCGGAATGGGCGTTCCCGTGTTGAAGACGGTCACCTTCACCCTGTCTTCTCCCTCATTCAGGACTTTGATCTCGATTTCTTTTTCTCCTTCCAGATGATTGAGAGCGTTGCTCACATAATTGGTGACAACCTCTTCTGTCTTGAATTCATCCGCCCATACGTAGACAGGAGCATCGTATGCAAAAAGAATCCTTGCACCTTTCTGCTGGATCATAATGTCCATCGTAGAAAGAACGCCTTTTATCAGCGCGATCAGGTCAAACCGCTCCATCACAGCCGCGTCACGGCCGGATTCAAGCTGATTGAGCGTCAGCAGATTTTTTACAAGCTTATTCATCTTGGATGCCTCATCAATGATTACATCGCAGTAAAATTCCATACTCTCCGGATCATCGTTAATATTTTCCTTTAATCCTTCCGCATATCCCTGGACGAGGGCAATGGGTGTCTTCAGTTCGTGGGAAACATTATCCAGGAATTCCTTTCGCATTTCATCAATTTTCACCCGGTCCGCAATATCCTTCTGAAGCTTGTTATTTGCCGATTTCAGTTCCGAGATCGTCTGCTGCAGCTGGCTTGACATCTTGTTAAAATTATCTCCCAGAACATCGATCTCATTGTTTGTATGGCTGGTATACCGTGCCTCAAAATCCAGATCAGACATCCTTCTGGACAGCTCTGTCAGCTCACTGATGGGCTTTGTAATCTTTTTCGTAACAGCCCAGATGATCATCCCGCTGATGAGCACGATCACAATTCCCACAAAGAAGTAAAACTTATTGGATATGGCAGCGCTTTCCCGGATACTGGAAAGAGGCGTTCTGATCAGAAAATAGTTGCCGTTTTCAAAGCAGCCCCAGCATTCCACATAGTCCATACCCGCAAAACGGTCATGAATCTTCTGCACCACATAATCATCAGATTTTTCCAGGACTTTACCATTTCCTCTGTCCTGATCCAGGTCACTGGCGTAGCCAAAAAAAAGCTTGCTTCGAAGCTGACCTTCATTTTCCGGCCAGCAGATATATTTGCTGTTATCCGGATTTACCAGGACCCAGCTCAAGTTATTTCTCGATCCGGTCTGGACGATTTCAGATGCGATTTCTTCCGTGGTACCGTCATTATGAACCAGCGCATCGATGTCCAGTGTACTCAGTGTTGCCCTTGCCTGCAGAAGGATTTCCTTCTTCTTTGACACATAATAGCTTTCCAGAAACAGAACATTAATAATAAATATAGTGAGAATAGATAAAAGCAGCAGTCCGATAAAATTCAGAGTAATCTGATGCTTCAGTGACTGCTTTTTTTTCGCTTTCCGCTTTTTCCCTTCTGCTTTTGCTTCCTCTTCCATTATTCGGTCACCTCGAATTTATAGCCCATTCCCCAGACTGTTTTAATATATTCGCCTTTTTCTCCCATTTTGCTTCTCAGCTTCTTTACATGGGTATCAATGGTACGGGCGTCTCCGAAATAGTCGTAATTCCATACGGAATTCAGAATTTTTTCCCTGGACAGGGCAATTCCCTGGTTTTCCAGGAAATACGTCAGAAGCTCAAATTCCTTAAAGCTAAGTTCCATGGGCTTTCCATCCACAGTCGCCAGATGAGCGGCTTTATCAATGACGATTCCTCCTGCTGCAAGAGTATCCTCTGTATTGCTCTGTCCGGTACGGCGAAGGATTGCCTCCACTCTTGCCACCAGAATCTTTGGGCTGAAGGGCTTGGATATGTACTCATCCACACCCAGATCAAAGCCCAGAAGCTCATCCCGCTCATCCCCGCGGGCGGTCAGCATGATGATCGGCACCTTGGAGTTTTTCCGCACTTCCCGGCAGACCTCCCATCCGTCCATTTTCGGCATCATCACATCCAGTATGATCAGGGCAATGTCTTTCTCTTTATAAAAGACATCCATTGCCTCCTCACCATCCCCGGCCTCCAGTACCTGGAAGTTTTTCTTTGTCAGAAAGTCTTTTACCAGCTTTCTCATACGGCTTTCATCGTCCACAACCAGAATTTTCAGTGCATCCATTTATATCTCCTCCTGTCAATAGGTAAGTCTCTTATCATTTTTTAACATATTAGCAGATATTTATGTATGTTTTGTGAACAATGGTAAAAATCTGTATACAACTAAAAATAAAAAAGAGATACTCTTCAGTATCTCCCTTTCAAGTGGAAGCAATGGGGCTCGAACCCATGACCTCTCGCGTGTGAGGCGAACGCTCATCCCGGCTGAGCTATGCTTCCGATATGGACCTGGCGGGAATTGAACCCGCGTCCGAAAGCCTATCCCTTGTGGCATCTCCCATCACAGTCGCTGTTTTTACATTCCCTCCACAGCACGCCCACCGACAGGCTTACTGCTTCAGTAGCTTCATGATACATCTGCCGGGGCAAAGCTTACCCGACAAGGTTTCTCACATAGTCGACGCCAGACTCCTGATGTGTGAGTGCATCAGGACTGACGAGCTGCACTTAGGCAGCTGCTAACTGATAATCGTCAGCGTTTATATTTAGATTTTCCCGTTATTACGCAGTTCGGGAGACTGCGGATGGCTTCCACAACTTCAAAACCCCCGTCGAAACCAGTACAAGCCCGTGTAGTAATACAGACTGATATATCTGGTACGCAGACGAAACAAAAGCAATGAAGCTGCTTTCTGTTGTATTATTATAGGCACATAAAAAAGAAGTGTCAAGGCTTTTCACAAAATAGTCCAAAATTTTATCTATCCGTCCCTCACATATTCCAGGACATTTATTTCCCAAATTCTTCCGCACATTTTTTCATTTTCTGACGGATCGGCAGGTGATAAGGACACCTGGTCTCGCACTCTCCGCATTCGATGCAGGCAGAAGCCTTTACCGGAAGAGTGGAATAACGGTCTCTCGCCCAGTCTGCCAGATTGTACCGTTCCAGATAGCCCGCGAACAGGAATACGCTTGGAATGTTGATTCCCACGCTGCAGGGAGCGCAGTAATTGCAGCGGCGGCAGAAATCCGTGCCAAGCGTCTGACGGATTTTATCCATCTCTTCCTTTTCCTGCGCCGTAATCGGAGAGGTGTCAGAACATGCCTTTACATTTTCCTCCAGTTCGGAAGTTTCCGCCATACCCGGAATGACCACGGTAACCCCGGGATTGGAGCAGACATAACGCAGAGCCAGGGCAGCATTTTCAATGGCGCCGCCTGCCAGTGGCTTCATATCAATGAAACCGATATTTTTTTCTCTGCACTTTGCGATCAGCTTTTCTCCCTGGTTCTCCACAATGTTATACGGAAACATGATCGTCTCCACCCAGTCCAGGGAAAGCGCCCGTTCGAATACAGCTGCTGAATGAGCGGTCAGGCCGATATGGCCGATCTTTCCGGCCTTTTTGGCTTCCAGAAGGGCCTCCAGAGCACCGCCTTCTCCGATAACCGTATCCAGCTGTTCCATACTGGGATTATGTACCTGATATAAGTCAATATAATCCGTGCGCAGATTCTTAAGGCTTGTCTCAATGTCAGCTGCCATGGCATCCTTTGTACGGGCCATGCTCTTGGTCGCAAGCACAAATTTATCACGGATTCCCTCCAGTCCATAGCCCAGATACTGTTCACTCACCGTATAACCTCTGGCGGTATCGATATAATTCACTCCCGCTTCCATCAGCTTTTGCATGAGATTTTTCGTACCTTCGGCATCAATCCTCTGAATGGGAATGCCTCCAAAGCCCATTCTTGAGATACGAAGTCCTGTTTTTCCTAATGTCGTATATTCCATATCCTACCTCCTGTATTCTGTCAAAAAAACCTGCAAACGTATCGCTTGCAGGTTTGTCCTTCTTAACACGGTTGAAATAATTCGCCAGACATCAAACTCTGGAGAGATACTCACCTGTTCTGGTGTCAATTTTCAGTTTGTCGCCTTCGTTTACGAACAGAGGTACCATAACCTGTGCACCAGTCTCAACGATAGCTGGCTTCGTAGCACCCTGTGCGGTATTTCCAGCAAAGCCAGGCTCTGTCTCAGTAACCAGAAGCTCTACGAATAATGGCGGCTCAATTGCGAATACATTGCCATTATGGGAGCAGATCTTAACCATTTCATTCTCTTTTACAAATTTCAGGGAATCGCCAACCTGCTCAGCGGTCAGACCGATCTGATCAAAAGTCTCTACATTCATGAAGTAGAATAAACCGCCGTCATTATACAGATACTGCATATCCACACGCTCAATACGTGCAGTCGGGAATTTCTCAGTAGGGCGGAAAGATTTCTCCAGTACTGATCCTGTGATGATATTTTTGTATTTGGTTCTTACGAAAGCAGCTCCTTTACCAGGTTTTACATGCTGAAATTCTACAATCTGACATACATTGCCATCAATTTCTACTGTGACGCCGTTTCTGAAATCACCTGCTGAAATCATATTTCTATTTCCTCCTTATTGTGCTTCACTATGGATTATTCTATAATACCTGCGCATATTTTTCAACTATTTTTTTGTATATGCTTCCAATTTTTCCTCAATTTCCTGAATTAAACCGTCAAACGGCTTTACTCCCGTCACAACCTGAATGTCTGCAAATCTGGCATAAACGGGATCACGCTGCTTTAACAGCTTCTTGATTTTCTCATCCCGGTTCTCCCCTTCCAGGAAAGGACTGGTGCTGTTTCCTTCCAGACGTTTCTTCAGTGTTTCCGCAGAGCCTTTCAGATAAATGATAGTTCCCAGATTCTTCAGATATTTTTCATTCTGCTCCTGGATCGGCAGCCCTGAACCAAGCGAAATCACTTTGCGCTCCTTATCGTCAATCAGAGCCTTTACTGCCAGTGTCTCCAGAGCGCGGAAATACGGCTCCCCAAATCTCTGGAAAATATCCTTTACAGACATATCCATTTTTTTGGTGATCGCTCTGTCAATATCCACAAAAGGCAGTCCCAGATCACCGGACAGACGCTTTCCTACTCGTGTTTTACCTGAACCCATAAATCCTATAATCACGATATGGTTCATGTATGTTTCCCCTCCTCTTTGGTGTAAAAATACAAAACAATTTTTTCGAGATAACGTTTCAGGACAATCTGGATCTCCTCTTTTGGATTGATCGGCTTTACCAGGATATTACGCAGACCGGCATTTTTTGCACCGAAAATGTCCGTAAAAAGCTGGTCGCCTATAAAGATGGTACTGTTCACATCCGTCCCCAGAATCTCCATCGCTTTCTGATAGCCTTTCACAGACGGCTTGCCTGCCTTCTCAAGGAAATGTGCCCCCACATCCTGTGCAAAGGGCGCCACTCTTTCCTTTTTATTATTGGAGACCAGGCAGCATCCAAACCCCAGTTCATGCAAATGTGAAAAAAGTGCGATTGCCCGCTCATCCGCCGGTGCACCGTGCGGTACCAGAGTGTTGTCGATATCAAACAGGATTCCCCGATATCCTTCCCGGTACAGTCTGTCGTAATCAATTACATATGCAGAATCCAGATATTCATCCGGAAAAAAGAGTTCAAACATGCCAAGTCCATCCTTTGTCCTTACGTTTTCTCATCTTTTCCCTTACGGGATCACAGCGCCTGATCAGCTTTTCAGATAGGCCTGCATTTCATCAAAACGATCCTTCATCACATCATACCCATGCTGGTAAAAATCTGTCAGTTTCTCAATATTCTGCTCCGTTCTGGAAACAGGCTCCATTTCCGGACGGATTACAAAAATATGTCCTTCCCGCTCCCATTTTTCCACCAGTTCCAGAGTACGGTTATAATTCCGGTACCGATTCAGCAGGGTATTCAAAAATGCCGGATATTCTTTAAAAGCAGCCAGGTAAAGAGCTCTGCTTTTGCCTGGTTTGCTTTTACGGTATCCCTTCTGTCTGGTGAGGATCACCACGTCCTTGCGATAACCTTTTTCCATGGCATGGATGATCGGGATGGAGTCAGCGATTCCTCCATCCAGGCATGGTTCCCCGTCCACGGTCACCATGTCACTGGCTACGGGAATACTTGACGACGCCCGGCAGATTGCCAGAAGCCTGTCTTTATCGTTTTTTTCGGACAGATACTGTGCCTCTCCTGTCAGGCAGTTCGTCACCACCATTTCGCAGTCTGCATCCGACTGAAAATAAGTCTCAAAATCAAATGGAAATATTTCGTTCGGATACTTGTCAAATATCATATCCATGTCAAACAAACGGCCTTTTCTCAGAGCATCCCTGGTCGCAATGTAACGATTCTTCTTTTCCTGTACGATCATACAGTTTCTGGTTCTCTCCGGCTGTCTTGAAAGATAATCCATGGCATTGCACGCTCCCGCAGAAACACCGATCACATAGGAAAACATTTCATCTTTCTCCAGCAGGAAATCCAGGGCTCCGGCAGTAAATACACCCCGGTTTCCTCCGCCCTCCAAAACCAGGGCCGCCTGATTCATTTCTGTCATTCTCTCACTTGCCTTTCTTACTGACGTTTGCGTTCACTAAGCGGAACATATACTGCCGGCTCAAGAACATTCTTATAAGCCGGACGGATGATCTTATCGGTATTGATCAGCTCCTCCATACGATGTGCACTCCAGCCCACAATACGGGCAACCGCAAACATAGGGGTATAAAGCTCAAGCGGCAGATCCAGCATACTGTACACAAAGCCGCTGTAGAAGTCCACATTTGCGCTGACACCCTTGTAGATATGGCGCTCCTCGGCAATGACCTCCGGAGCCATTTTTTCAACCATGGAATAGAGACGGTAATCCTTCATTCTGCCCTTTTCCCGCGCAAGCATCTCCACAAAGCTTTTCAAAACCTCCGCTCTCGGGTCAGAAACAGAATAGATGGCGTGTCCCATACCATAAATAAGCCCCCTGCGGTCAAATGCCTCTTTATGGAGAAGTTTCTTCAGATACTCTCTTACCTCATCCTCATCTTCCGTATCTTTCACATTTTTCTTCATATCCTGGAACATGCTCACCACTTTGATATTTGCGCCGCCATGCTTCGGTCCCTTCAGGGAACCAAGGGCTGCCGCAATGGCAGAATAAGTATCTGTTCCTGAAGAAGATACCACATGCGTGGTAAAAGTAGAGTTATTTCCACCGCCATGCTCCATATGGAGGATCAATGCCAGATCCAGGATCTTCGCCTCCAGATGTGAATATTTTTTATCCGGACGAAGGAGTCTTAAAATATTCTCCGCAGTGGACAATTCCTTTTTCGGACGGTGGATATACAGGCTCTTTCCACCCACATAGTGGTTGTATGCCTGATAACCGTACACCGACAGAAGCGGAAATACACTGATAAGATTCAGACACTGCCGCAGCACATTCGGCAGGGAAATATCATCCGGGTTTTTGTCATAGCAATAAAGCGTCAGCACACTTCTGGAAAGCGCATTCATAATGTCTTTTGACGGTGCCTTCATAATTACATCCCGGACAAAGTTGGTAGGCAAAGACCTCTGATTTGCAAGAAGTCTTGAAAACTGCTCCAGCTCTTCTTTATCGGGAAGCTCCCCGAAAAGCAAAAGGTAGGTTGTCTCCTCAAAGCCAAAACGGTCATCATTGATAAAGCCCTTCGTCAGTTCCTTAATATCATATCCGCGGTAGGAAAGGCTGCCCGCACAGGGAACCTCTTTTCCATCTGCTACTTTTACTGCGTTTACATTGGAAACCTGGGTCAGACCTGCCAGAACACCTTTTCCATTCACATCACGCAGCCCGCGCTTCACATCATATTTTCCGTAAAGTGATAAATCGAGACTGGAATGCTCCTTACAGATATCTGTCAGGTTCTCTATCTCCGGTGTTACCTTCATGTTAAATCCTGTCATAAAACAATCCCCTTTCTTTTTTCAGCTCTCCGATAATGTTATCCTCCTTATCCCTCTCTTGGATATTTTTTACAGTCAGTCAATCGTTGGCCGATAATTTATTATAGCATTAAATCTTTCTCAGGTCTATATCCGAATTTCCCGCAGGATCGCGGAAACTATTTCTGCCTGTATGAAGCAAGGAAATCGCCCAGTCTGGTGGCTGCGATTTCAAGCTGCCGCTTGTCAGGCAGATAAACAACGCGGAAATGATCCGGTTTTCCCCAGTTAAAGCCCTTGCCAGGCACCAGAAGCACCTGTTTTTCATGAAGGAAGTCCAGCGCAAACTGTTCGTCATCCACAATACCGAATTTCTCTGTATCGATCTTCGGGAAAATATAAAAGGCTGCCTTCGGTTTCACCGCTGTAATACCAGGAATGTCTGTCAGTGCTTTGTAAATATAGTCTCGCTGCTCGTAAACCCTGCCGCCCGGCTGGATATACTCATTCACACTCTGATACCCTCCCAGGGCTGTCTGTACAATGGACTGTGCCGGAACATTGGAGCAAAGGCGCATGGAAGAAAGCATGTTCAGCCCTTCTATGTATCCCTTTGCCTTGTGCTTTGCGCCGCTTAAGATCATCCAGCCAATTCGGAATCCGGCGATCATATGGGACTTGGAAAGCCCGGAAAAGGTCACACAAAACAGATCCGGAGCAAGGGATGCAATGGAAGTATGTTCGTATCCGTCCATAACAAGCCGGTCATAAATCTCATCAGAAAAGATGATCAGTTCATGTTCTCTTGCCACCTGTACGATCTGCTCCAGTACTTCTTTTGGATAGACTGCTCCTGTAGGATTGTTCGGATTGATGATGACGATCGCTTTTGTCCTGTCTGTGATCTTGCTGCGGATGTCGTCAATATCCGGATACCATTCAGACTGTTCGTCACAGATATAATGAACCGGCGTTCCGCCTGCCAGAGTAGCCGTAGCGGTCCACAGAGGATAATCCGGAGAAGGGATCAGGATTTCGTCCCCGTTATTCAAAAGAGCCTGCATACACAGATTGATCAGCTCACTGACACCGTTTCCCGTATAGATATCGCTCATGGTTACATTGGGAATTTTTTTCAGCTGAGAATACTGCATGATGGCTTTTCTTGCGGAAAAAATTCCTTTGGAATCCGAATATCCCTGCGAGGTACGGATATTGCTCAGCATATCCAGAATTACCTCCTGCGGTGCAGAGAATCCGAATGGATATGGATTTCCGATATTCAGCTTCAGAATTTCCATGCCGTCCTCTTCCATTCTCGCGGCCTCGTCTACGACCGGTCCCCTGACATCATATAATACATTGTCCAGTTTGCTGGATTTCTCAAACGTTCTCATGAAACTATCACTCCTCATCTTTTTTCTGTTTTTGCCATTCGGCACACGTATTCTTTATATAATCTCATATTTGCCTGTTTTTCGCAAGCCCTCCGCAGAATTAAAAAAAATCCTGCGATACTCTTTTCTTTTTTAATACTTTAGTGTATAATAGCAACGGAAAAATTTATTCATCTTGGATGAGGAGGAAATTACAATGTCTTATACTGAAGAAGTCTATGAGAGAGTCGTAGCTCAGAACCCGGGCGAACCGGAATTTCATCAGGCAGTAAAAGAAGTCCTGGATTCCCTGAAGGTCGTAATCGAGAGAAATGAAGAAGAATACCGCAGACTTTCCATTCTGGAGCGTCTTGTGGAGCCGGAGCGAATCATCTCCTTCCGTGTTCCGTGGGTAGATGACAAGGGTAACGTTCAGGTAAACAAAGGCTATCGTGTACAGTTCAACAGCGCAATCGGACCATACAAGGGAGGTCTTCGCTTCCATCCGTCCGTAAACCAGAGCATCCTGAAATTCTTGGGATTCGAGCAGATTTTCAAAAACTCTCTGACCGGCCTTCCGATCGGCGGCGGCAAGGGCGGTTCCAACTTTGATCCGAAAGGCAAATCTGACAGAGAAGTTATGGCATTCTGTCAGAGCTTTATGACTGAGCTTTGCAAATATATCGGCGCAGACACAGATGTTCCGGCAGGTGATATCGGTGTAGGCGGACGTGAGATCGGTTATTTATTCGGTCAGTACAAGAGAATCCGCGGTCTTCACGAGGGAGTTCTGACCGGCAAGGGACTTTCCTACGGCGGTTCCCTGATCCGTACCCAGGCTACCGGATACGGTGTTGTTTATATGCTGAATGAGATCATGCAGGCACATGGTGATTCCATGGACGGAAAAACCTTCGTTGTAACAGGTTCCGGCAACGTTGCTATCTACGCAGTGGAAAAAGCACAGCAGATGGGTGCAAAGGTTGTTGCCATGAATGACTCAAACGGTTATATTTACGATCCGGAAGGAATTAAACTGGACATCGTAAAAGATATCAAGGAAGTAAAACGCGGACGTATCAAAGAATATGCAGAGCGTGTGGAAAGTGCCACCTATACAGAGGGACGCGGCATCTGGACCATCAAATGTGATGTTTATCTTCCATGTGCAACACAGAATGAGCTCGACCTGGAAGGCGCTAAGATTCTGGTTGCAAACGGCTGCAAATACATTGTAGAAGGCGCCAACATGCCGACTACTCTGGATGCTACCAATTATGTAATGGAAAACGGCGTTCTGTTTATGCCTGGCAAGGCTGCAAACGCCGGCGGTGTTGCTACTTCCGCTCTGGAAATGAGCCAGAACTCCATGAGACTTTCCTGGAGTGCTGAGGAAGTGGATGCAAAACTGAAAACCATCATGAAAGACATCTTCCAGAAAGTGGATGACGCTGCAAAACGTTATGACCTGGAAGAAAACTACGTGGTAGGTGCCAACATCGCAGGCTTTGAGAAGGTTGTTGACGCCATGAAAGCACAGGGTATCTGCTAAAACGCATTCAAAAAACAGCCCCGAATTTACGGGGCTGTTTTTTTTGCTCTCAAATTCTATTTTGCAATAAAGGATTTTCTCTTACTTACAACATCAAAGATAACAGCAGCCAGCAGAACGGCGCCTTTTACAACCTTCTGCATATTCTGGTCTGTACCCATGATACTCATACCCTGGTTGATGATACCCATCAGAACAGCACCTACAATAACGCCCGGAACTGTACCTGTTCCACCATAAGCGGAAGCACCGCCGATAAAACAGGAACCGATGGCATCCATCTCATAGTTCTGACCATATGTAGGCTGTGCGGAAGTCATACGTGCTACCGTCAGAAGACCTGCAAGAGCTGCCAGAAAGCCCATGTTTGTGTATGCGATAAAGTATACTTTATTCGTATCGATACCGGAAAGTTTTGTTGCCTTTTCATTTCCGCCAACTGCATAGAAATAACGTCCAACCGTTGTTTTGCTGGTCAGATAGCCATAGACAAGAACCACTATCAGGACCCATACAAGAGAGGTAGGAATGCCTTTGTACTGAGCAAGCTTAATGCATACTGCCATTACAACGATCACGATGATTGCCATTTTTGCAAACATGGCACCGGCACTTCCGGTTTCATATCCATTTTTCCTGCGGTTTAAATACCCGCGCATGGTAACGGCCACAAAAATCACACAGGCGATCACGCCTACTGCAAGCGCAACTCTGTTCAGGCCTTCTCCGCCGCCAAGGAAGTCCGGAATATAGCAGTTTGCACCGCCGCCGAAAATCTTGATAAAGGTTTCGGATTTGATAGGAAGTGTTTTTCCTTTCAGAGCAACGTTTGACAGACCTCTAAACATCAGCATGCCTGCCAGCGTCACGATAAACGGAGGAATACGTACATAAGCGATCCAGAAAGCCTGCCATGCTCCAATCAGAGCACCGATCAGCAGTGCCAGAATGATCGCTACACCATCCGGCAGCCCCAGTGTTTCCATAAAAATGCCGCACATAGCACCTACAAAACACACCACGGATCCAACGGAAAGGTCGATGTTTCCTCCCGTCAGGATACACAGAAGCATACCGGTTGCAAGTACAAACACATATGCGTTCTGTGAGATCAGGTTGTTAATATTCTGCGGGTACAGAATCTTGCCCTGGGTTCCCCATGTAAAAAACAGTGTGACCAGAACCAGAACAATTATCATTGTATATTTTTGAAATCCGGCTTTTAACTTTGTTTTATCCATTACTTACTCTCCTTTGCTTGACTTCAGAATACATGCCATGATCTTTTCCTGAGAAGCCTCTTCGGAACTTAATTCTCCCGCAATCCTACCTTCATTCATAATGTAGATACGGTCTGACATTCCCAGAACTTCCGGAAGCTCGGAGGAAATCATGATCACCGATTTTCCTGCTGCCACCAGATCATTGATGATACAGTAAATCTCATATTTGGCACCAACATCAATACCTCTTGTCGGTTCATCCAGGATCAGAATATCCGGATCTGCAAACATCCATTTTGCAAGCAGTACTTTCTGTTGGTTTCCACCGCTTAAGTTTCCAACATTCTGCTCCACACTTGGGCATTTTGTTCTCAGTTTTTCTTTGTATTCCACCGCCACTGCATACTCTTTATCCGGGTCAATGACGCCTCTGCTGCTGACGCCCTTCAGATTTGCAAGAGTGGTATTGATCTTGATCGGATTGCTCAAAATCAGTCCGTCTCCCTTACGGTCTTCTGTCACATAGGCAAGCTTATGCTCGATGGCATCACGGGCACTTTTCAGATGGACTTCTTTCCCGTTTAAAAGAAGCGTTCCGCTGATATTGCTGCCATAGCTCTTTCCAAAAATGCTCATGGCCAGCTCCGTACGTCCGGCACCCATCAGGCCGGAAATGCCTACAACTTCCCCTTTTCGCACGTTAATGGACACATTATCCACCACTTTCCGTTCTGAATACAGCGGATGATATACGGTCCAGTTTTTCACTTCCATATTGACTTCCCCGATCTTCACGCCGTGGCGTTTCGGGAAACGGTCTGCGATCTCACGTCCAACCATGCCTTTGATGATGCGGTCCTCTGAAAAATCGTCGATTCCCTTTGTCAGAGTTTCAATCGTGGAGCCGTCACGGATGACTGTGATCTTATCTGCAACATACGCAACCTCGTTTAATTTATGAGTGATAATGATACAGGTCAGACCTTCCTTTTTCAACTTCAGCAGCAGGTCAAGAAGCGCTTTGGAGTCGGATTCATTCAGAGAAGAGGTCGGCTCATCAAGAATCAGCAGCTTTGCATTTTTAGCAAGCGCCTTTGCGATTTCCACAAGCTGCTGTTTTCCTACACCGATATCCTTGATCAGCGTTCTCGTAGAATCAGCAAGTCCTACCTGTTTTGTATATTTTTCAGCCATTCCATAGGTCTGATCCCAGTTGATAGCAAATTTTTTTCCCCGTTCATTTCCAAGGAACATATTTTCTCCGATGGTCATATACGGAATCAGAGCAAGTTCCTGATGGATGATAACAATCCCTTTTGCTTCACTGTCCTTGATGTCATGGAAGCTGCACACTTCACCATTGTAGATAATGTCTCCTTCGTAGCTTCCATAGGGATAGACACCTGAAAGCACATTCATCAGGGTTGATTTTCCGGCACCATTCTCACCTACAAGTGCATGAATCTCTCCTTCTTCCACCTGAAGGTTTACATTGTCAAGTGCCTTTACACCAGGGAATGTTTTGGTGATATTCTTCATTTCCAACAGTATCTTTGCCAAAATTTCTCCCTCCTAACAGAATAAAGTGTCATAGAAACAGGCGGGCGTTCGCCCGCCCGCCTGTTCTGAACATATGCATTCACCGAGTGATTTTAATTATTTTAACTGATCCTCTGTATAGTATCCGGAATCAACAAGCATTTCTTTGTAGTTGTCTACGGTTACTGCAACCGGCTCGCAAAGGTAAGACGGGATAACGCCTGTGCCATTGTCATAAGTTTCGGTATCGTTTACAGGAGCTTCGCCGCCCTGCATGATAGCGTCAACCATTTCAACAACCTTGGATGCAAGTGTACGTGTATCTTTGAATACGGACATAGCCTGTTTGCCGTTGATGATGTTTGGCATATTTGCGATATCGCAGTCCTGACCGGTGATGATCGGATATTCTCCAGTGTAGTTTGCGTCCAGAGCGTTCTCTACGCCAAGTGCAGTGGAGTCGTTGGAAGCAAGAACTGCGTCAAGGTTTGTTCCATCAGCATAGAAGGAAGAAAGAATGTTTTCAAATCTTGCCTGTGCTGTCTCTGTTGCCCAGTTTGCAGTAGCAACTTCTTCTTTTGTCATCTGTCCGGAAGGAACCACCAGTTTTCCAGCATCGATATAAGGCTGAAGAACATCCATAGCGCCGCCGAAGAAGAAGTTTACGTTATTGTCGCCAGGGTCACCTGTTACGAACTCGATGTTGAACGGTCCGTCCTGATTGTCAAGATCCAGAGCGTCTACAAGGAACTGGCCCTGTGTTTTTCCAACCAGATAGTTATCGAATGTTGCATAATAGGAAACAGCATCTGTGTTCATGATCAGACGGTCATAAGCAATAACCGGAATGTTTGCTTCTTTTGCCTGTGCAAGAACAGTTCCAAGAGAATCGCCTTCGATGGAAGCGATAACCAGGAGCTGGTCACCGTTTGCGATCATATTCTCAACCTGAGCAACCTGTGTAGCTACATCGTTTCCAGCGTACTGAAGGTCTACCTCATAGCCTTTTGCTTCCAGTTCTTTCTTCATGTTCTCGCCGTCCTGGTTCCATCTCTGGAGATCCTGTGTCGGCATTGCAACTCCGATCAGTCCTTTGCTTTCAGCCTTAACTGCTACAGGAGCCACGATCATACCTGCTACCATAGATGCGCAAAGAGTTGCTGCAAAAAGTTTTCTTTTCATTTGGAAATCCTCCCTTTCTTTTTGTACCTCGGTGGTACATTCCTTTTTGATGATAGAATCATAACACCTAAGATACAGGATTTAGTTGCCAACTTACCGTACATTTTTCAGAAATGCAAAAAATGTCCTGCCAGGAGCAAGACATTTTTGCAACAAGAATTTCCTATTGACTTTTTGTTCAAGTTATATAATTATACTTTGTCTTCTGTCATTTTTTTGGTACATTAAGATAAACATCTTCTTCCGAATGAACCCCTGCATCCACAATGATCTCATCCATGTTGTCTTTGGTAACGGCAATGGGCTGTATCATAAAAAACGGAATCTCGCCGGTTCCATCCATAATGCTGCTGTATACCCGGTCGAGTTTTTCTCCCTTTGCCATCCTTACCGCATACCTTGCAGCTGCTTTCGCAAGGATTTCCACGGACTTAAATGCCGTCATAGTCTGTGTTCCTTCCACAATCCTCTGGCAGGCTGCCAGGTCACCGTCCTGTCCCACAACCTTCACTTTTCCTGCAAGTCTATGCTCTGAGAGAACCCTCACCACCTGAGAAGCTATATCATCGTTTCCACACATGACTCCCTTTACATCCGGATATTTTTTCAGGGCTTCTTCCATATAATCCACAGCCTGCTCTGCAATCCATCCGTCACAGTTTGCCTTGTAAACAACCTTTAAATTGCTGTCCTTTATTTCTTCCTCAAATCCCTTTCGCACAACCTGTACATTGCTGTCTTCCTCTGACCCCTGTATCATAAAAATCTCTCCGCCTTCCGGAATGTTTTTTTTCAGGGACTGCCCCATCAGAGTTCCTACTCTTTCATTATTAAAAGAGACATACAGATCTGTTCCTGCATTTAAGATCAGACGGTCATAAGAAATGGTTTTGATTCCCTTGTCTTTTGCAGCTCTCATAATATCGGAAAGCTCACTGCAGTCCCCTGCGATCACAACAAGTACATCCACACTCTTGTCAATGAGGTACTGAATCTGGGAGATCTGCTCCTTTACACTGCCGTTTGCATTCTGTACATTCACCTCTGCCCCCAGTTTTTTCGCCGTGGCTACAAACACATCCCTGTCCCGTATCCACCGCTCGATCACAAAAGAATCACAGCTTAAACCGATTTTTACCGTTCTCTCCTTTTCCTCTTCCGTCTCCGCCGACAACTGTTTTGTCTCCTTCTGAGCAGTGCTGCAGCTGCACATCAGAAAAAGCATGCACAAAGCCAGGAATATACTTATCCATTTTTTCATTTCATCCCAACCTTTCTCTGTACTCACTGGGGGTAACTCCTTCATATTTCTTAAAGATACGGCTGAAATAATTGGGGTCACTGTAGCCGCACATCGCACATATTTCCTTAATGCTGTATTTCTGATCCTTCAAAAGCTGCCGCGCTTTCTGCATTCTTGTCCGTGTAAGGTACTCAATGAAATTTTCCCCCTGCTCCTGTTTGAAAAGCTTACTGAAATAATAGGGACTGATATCCACCATCCTGGATACTTCATCCAGGGAAATATCCTTCTGATAGTTCTGGTCAATATATGCTTTTGCCCTGGCAACCACGGATTCTGATTCCTTTTCCTTGAAGGTTGCCATACCATGGCATACGACCTCTGTCTTATCTAAAATCCATTTTCTCATTTCCTCATAATCCCTGCAGTCATGAATCTCCTTGAGATAATTGTCACGATAACGGAATCCGTATTTCACGCCGCCTTTAAAAAATGCCCGGTATTCAGCCTGCATGACCAGCTCCAGGACTTTTATCTCAATGCTGTCGCGGCAATCGCTGTAATTCTCCAGCATCCAGTCAAAAAAACGGTTTACTGCGTCAGAGGCTCCTGCAAGATCAGCCTCCATAGTACGCTGATAATAACGGTTTTCCAAGTCCAGCGGATATTCTCCGTCATATTCCTGAGTCCTTGGAATATCATTGATATGAACCACATGGCTGTCTCCTTCGCGCAATGCCCGCAATGCTTCCGTATAGGATTCTTTTACATTATCAAGGGGCTGGACTCTTCCGATTCCACCCCGGAATTTACTGTCGATCCGGCTTTCCAGCTTGTGTATCAGATTTCTCATCCTTGTCAGGATTTCCACCCTCTCTTCGTATTCCACCATTTTCGTCTCATGCGGTACCAAAACCACGATACGGTTTCCCATGACAGGCCCTACCAGGCAGTCAAAAAAGCCTTTTGTGATTTCCCGGAATTCGGGATAAAACCGGCTTGCCCGGACACTTGCCCCTACTGCATTTGTAAGAATTCCGTTTTCCACGTTGTCTCCAAATTCCAGAACCGCCATAAATGCGTACTCTTTTTCAATGTTCAGAAGTTCCCGGTAGTTATCCTGATATGTATGAAAATCATCCTGAAGGAGCAGATTATAAATATATCCGGATTCGATAATGGGAATGATCGTTTCCAGCTTTTCTCTTATCTTCAGATCATCGCTGCGCTTCTGGCGCGTTTCATCCACCTGGCTCATCGCCTTCATGCAGACTTCAAGAATTTTTTTCTTATTCACCGGTTTTGTAAGGTATTCCATTACGCCCAGATTGATTGCCTCCTGCGCATAATGAAATTTGTCATATGCAGATATGACGATAAAAATCATGCTGTTGTTGTGCTTCCGGATTTCCTTCATCGCCTGGATACCGCTCAGGCCAGGCATCTGTATATCCACAAACGCGATATCCGGCCGGAAAGCCTCTGCCTGTTCCACAACTGCACGTCCGGATTTTGCGCAGACGATCTCGCACTCGCTTCCAAAATTGCTGTTAATGATGTTTTTCAATGACTCCAGCATAATGCCTTCATCATCAGCCAGTAAAATTCGATACATTCCTCTTTCCTTCCTTAATTAAAATCAACGGGAATCATGATTGTCACTTCCGTTCCCTGATTTTCTCCCGGACTATAGATTGTCAGGAGATCTTTCTGTTTGTAATACAGCTCCAGCCTGCTGATCACGTTATTCATGCCGATTCCCGTAGAATCCCCGGGAGTATCCTCACTCTGAATCTCTCCGTTCAGGATCTGCCGGATCCGCTTTGGACTGATTCCTTTTCCATTGTCTTTTACGCTGATTCGGATAAATCCTCCTTTCTGTTTCACTTCCAGGTGGATTTTCCCCTCCCAGTCGATATTGCGGATTCCATGATTGACCGCATTTTCCACGATCGGCTGCAGAATCATGCTGGGAACCTTGTATTCCAGAACTGTTTCATCCACATCCGTGGTGTAATGAATATCCCCTGCAAACCGGACATTCAGAATATATATGTAATTTTCCACTGCCTCTACTTCTTCCTGAAGAGTAGCGGCCTCGCTTCCTTTTTTCACATTGTACCGGAAAAATTCTGCCATACGTTCCACGAAAATACACGTTTTTTCCGCGTCCTCCATCATGGCAAGCTGTGCACCTGCGTTCAGTGAATTAAAAAGGAAATGCGGATTGATCTGGGACTGCAGGTATTTCAGCTGTGCTTCCTTGAGATGTGCTTCCATTAAAAGCTCCCTCTCCATCATTTCCTGCTCTTTTTCCATGTTTTCTCTGGTAAGCTTCATATACTCTTTCAGACTGGAAACCATGGTGTTAAATGCTCTTGTCACCACGCCCACCTCATCCTGTGCGTCGGTCGGAGGCATTTTTACATTAAAGTTTCCCTGTCCTACCAGATTGGCCGTGGCAGCAAGTCCAGTCAGAGGCGATATCACTCCTTTTACCATCAAAAACAGCATGATGATACAGACGCTCATCATCAGGACCAGGACCACAGAGCTGACCACTTCCAGATAATGTATGGCGCCCTGCAGAGCGCGGTAACTGGCGGTATTGTTTTTAAACTGCTGCACATTCAGCTGTGAAATATAAGAATTCAGATAGCGGTACATCTGGAGAGATTCCGCATAATAGGATTTATATTTTTCTACGTTCCTTCCTCTCTTGGCAAGCACCGTTTCCGCTGTATAATCCAGATAGGTTTCCGACATTTTCCGGATATTTTTTTCCAGAAGCTTCACCGGATTATCCATGATTTTATCATTTAGTTTTTCCATCATCCCTCTGTACTTTTCTTCATAACGGTAATAATCCTCCAGAGAGTCTGATGTTTTTACAGTCAGATAACTGTACATCCCTGTCTGAACCGCTTCCAGAGATTCTGCCAGCTCTGTCAGGTCCACGTTACTGGCGTAAATCATATCCAGCTTCTGCATGGTTTTATTCACCTGCCAGTACATTATCATGTTGGTTCCGAACAAAATTACTGCTACAAGCCCTACCTGTGCCAGAACCTTCATTGCCAGCGGGAGGTCTTTCCACCGGAGTTTTCTTTTCTTTTTTGTCATATCCGTACTCCTGCTATTTACTGCTTTCTTCGGTGATTACATTCAGATCCACCGTATAATAGGAATTTGTCCTTCCAACTTCCCAGTACTCCGTAAGTGCCCCGATGCTGTATGTACCGATCTGTTCCACATCCATGCTGATCGTCACCGGAATCAGGCCTTTTCCAACGGCATCCATGATCGTTTTGGAGGTATAATAGCCGACAATCTTAACTTCACCCACCATGTTATAGTCGATCAAAGCCTGATATGCACATTCCGTGGTAACTTCATCCAGACAGACCAGTATCTGCGGCGGACCCTCTTCCGCCTGGAAAATACTCCTGATTTCCTCCTCCGTGTCAAACTGGCTCTGAAATAGAATATTTCGGGACTGTATTTTTATTTCATTCTCACATCCTGTATTCTTTATGGCACTGTTGATCTGAGCGTAAAGCTGATTCTGCCCAAGCTCCTGCTCCCGGTTCAGCAGTATCATCACTCTTTCCGTATCCGAATCCACCAGCTTCGCCACCAGAGCGCCATATTCCTGACCGAGCTGATAATCATTGATTCCCACAAATGACTGGCGCAGGCTCTTCGGCGCATCATTGACGATCGTCACCACCGGAATTCCTTTTCCTACAGCCTCATCAATCTTTTCCTGGAGACCACTTTCTCCGTTATATTCCAGGATAATGCCATCCACCTGTGCTGCAATGCTCATATCCATATAATCAGATTTGCTGAAATCATCCGCGCTCTCGATTCCCTTTATTTCCAGTATTGCATCATTTTTCAATGCTTCTTCCCTGGCATTTTCGTAGACAGCATTCCAGAAAGTAAGATTTCTTTTATCCACGATCATTTCATAATGATGCTGATAAACATGGCTTGCTTCATCCGCTGAAACACCTGCGTTTTTCATGATTTTACCATAATAGGAAGTTACCAGCACGATAAAAAGTCCTACAATTGTCATGGAAATAAGTAGCAGCCAGATTTCTTTGCTCATCTGTTTCTTTTTCATCTTTTATGCCTTTCTGCATGATTCGACGTATGTAATATTGTTATTATACCAAAAAACAGAAAGAAAAAGAATGGAATATTTGTACAAAAATACCATCAAATATTCCACTCTCTGACTTATGACACTATGCTCTCAAATAATTTTTCATGGATTTCAGTGCATTTTTCTCCAGGCGGCTGACCTGCGCCTGGGAGATTCCGATTTCCTTTGCCACTTCCATCTGCGTTTTTCCTTCATAAAAGCGCAGCTCGATAATATGTCTCTCCCTGTCATTCAGGCGTTGCATGGCTTCTCTGAGCGACAGATTTTCAATCCACTGATCTTCCCTGTTTTTCTTATCACTGATCTGATCCATCACATACAGGGTATCTCCGCCTTCCGTATACACCGGTTCGAAAAGGCTGACCGGATTCTGGATCGCATCCATGGCATAGACGATCATCTCCTTTTCGATTCCGATTTCCTCTGCGATTTCCGCAATGGTAGGCTCCTTTAAATGCTGCTTCAGATAGTTTTCCTTTGCATAGATTGCCTTGTAGGCAATGTCCCGCAGCGAACGGCTGACCCGGATGGAATTGTTGTCACGCAGATACCTCCTGATTTCTCCGATGATCATGGGTACCGCATAAGTGGAAAATTTCACGTTCAGAGTGGTGTCAAAATTGTCAATGGCCTTGATCAGCCCGATGCAGCCTATCTGAAACAGATCGTCCACGTTCTCATTGCTGCTCTGAAAACGTTTGATCACGCTTAACACAAGCCTTAAATTTCCTTTGATGTAAAGTTCTCTGGCTTCTTCGTCCCCCTCCTTGATTCTGCGAAAAAGCTCTTCTTTCTCTTCGGCCTTCAGAACTGGAAGTTTCGATGTGTTGACTCCGCAAATTTCAACTTTGTTTAGTGCCATCTTAAGAATCCTCCTTATCTTCTTTCGTCATTAGAAATGATTCTCAGTCGGGAGGATAAATATACTTTTTTCGGAAAAATATAAAAAATAAAAGCCCTTGACAGAGTCGGGCTGATTCATACACGGCGGATTCCTTCCACACTCCGCCGTGTATAAATCCGCCTCAGTCTTTGTGAAGGCATTTTTCCTCCTGGATTTCCACCAGGATGATGTCGTCTCCAATCTGGCGGATACATTCCCAGGGGATGATAAACTCGCTGTCTCTTCCGAAAAAGGTACAGAATTTTCCAGGACCCGGCACGATCAGTGCTGTCAGTCGCCCAGTCACACAGTCGAACTCCACATCTATTGGACACCCAAGGCTCCGGCAGGTACAGATATTAATAATTTCTTTTTGCTTCAACTCACATACGCGCATAGGAAACCAGCTTTGCGTTCCGCAGCCACGCCTTGGATTTTTCCGGAAAGCGGCAGGCTACAGACATTTTTTTATTTTTATGCGAAACAGCCATGGAATATGCATAGTGTTTTGTTGACACGGTCAGGGAAAATAAAGTATAATTAGTCTATTCTAAATTTATAAGTTTACAGCAGAGATTCTTGTAAAGAGAGTCTTAAATATGGCAGGAAGGGTGCCAGAAAGAAAGGGGAGATTTTCGTGAGATGTCCGTATTGTAATCAGGATAACACCAGAGTTGTGGATTCCAGACCTGTGGAGGATACCAATTCCATCCGTCGCCGCAGGCTGTGTGATTCCTGCGGAAGAAGATTCACCACCTATGAGAAGGTGGAAACCATACCGCTGACCGTCATCAAGAAAAATTTAAACCGTGAGCAGTACAGCCGTACCAAGCTGATGGACGGTATCCGCCGTGCCTGCTACAAACGTCCCATCCCCAGCGAGAAGCTTGAGGAAATGATGGACTCTATCGAAGGGGACATTTTTAAGACCGAAGAAAAGGAAATCTCCAGTACCAAAATAGGTGAAATTGTCATGAATCATTTAAAAGATCTGGACTCCGTGGCTTATGTCCGTTTTGCGTCTGTCTATCGTGAATTCAAAGACGTGAGCACCTTTATGGATGAATTAAAGAAATTTATGAACTGACCGGTATGTAATGAATTTCCAGTGAAAGCTCTGTCAGAATCAAACAGCATATTCTGGGGTTGGTATATAGAATAGAAGGAGTAAATAAAAATGGTTAAAGATCAGAAATTGCCAATTGGTATTGACAGCTTTGAAAAAATCAGGGCAAATCATTTTTACTATATAGATAAAACCGGCCTTATTGCATCTATCATACAAAATTGGGGTGAAGTCAATCTTTTTACCCGCCCCAGGAGATTCGGAAAATCGTTGAACATGAGCATGTTGAAGTGTTTCTTTGAAACAGGTTGTGACAAGTCCCTGTTCGACGGATTGAAGGTATCAGAGGACAAAGAATTATGTGAAAAATATATGGGGAAGTTTCCTGTTATTTCCACCAATGCCGAGTCAGGACAGGGATTTGGCGACATTCTGATTTAAACCCCTGGCAGAATCGGAATTGTCATTGAAGTCAAATACGCAGAACGCGACATGTTGGAGAAAGGATGCGCGCAGGCCCTGGAACAGATTGAAAAGAACTGCTATACCGCACGCCTGAAAGAAGACGGGATGAAGTCCATCCTCAAATATGGAATCGCGTTTTACAAGAAGCATTGTAAAGTATCCATCGGATAAAATATTACAGACGGGCGCCGATGCGGCGCCCGTTATCGTTATGCTTCTCCTGCCGCATCCGGCATTCAATCCAGAGCTTTTTCAATCTGTGCAATCACAATCTTTACTGCCTTGATACGGGCATATTTTTTGTCAACAGATTCCAGGATATACCATGGTGCATAAGTCGTGCTGGTCTTTGTCAGCATCTCACCCACAGCTTCCTCGTAGGCATCCCATTTTTCCCTGTTTCTCCAGTCTTCTTCCGTGAATTTCCCTGTTTCCGGTATCTGGCAGAAATAGCGGTAAAGAAACGGCCGCCTCAGCTCCTCTTCTGAAGGCGCTGACATCGTAGCAACCTTAAAAAATCTTTCATTTCTTCTTTTTCCGGAACCTCAGCCGGAGTCCAGTTTTTTAACATACGCCACACCTCCTACATTTTTTATTTTTCCATTTTCTCAATGACACAGGTATGTTTCTTTGTTTCCTTGTCATAATTAATTCCTGCCAGAAGCAAATTTCCATGGTATTCTTTCAATGCATTTGCATATCTCTTCTCTTTAATCTGAGAAATAGCCCCTTTTGCACTTTTATCCCATTTCAATTCTATCACTGCCGCAGGCTTATCTGAAAATATCTTTCGGGGAATCAGACAAATATCCGCAAATCCTTTTCCTGAAGGCATTTCACGAACCATGTTATAATATTCTCTGGCAAAATAAAATGCAAGATTAATGGCACAACTCAAAGAATTCTCATCATTATACTGAAGGATAGAAATTTCTTCATGGGCATGGTCAATTCCCGCAGCCACTGCTTCTGCATCCATATTCCACAGAGCCTCCAGAAGTTTTCTGGAAGATTCTACAGCATCAATCACCTCATGCCATTCCATGGTACTGATTGCATTCACATATTCCTGGGAAACTTCCCTGTTCGGTATCCTGACTGTCTTATCCTGCCAGTGATAACTCAAGTATCCAAGATGTACAAGCAGAGTCAGTACATCATCGCGCCCCTCAAACGTAGTCATATCATTAGAAAAGGTACCGGTATTGATCTGTATGCAATTTCCTGCCAGCATTTCCACAATAGCTTCCTTTAGTCCGTTAAAATTCATTTTTATATAAATTTTAAGTGCCTCATAGGTTTCTGTCTGATTCCAGTAATTGTCAAAAAACCCACTTAGCATCGCATCTACAACCGATTTCGGACTGTACATGGAATAATTTTTTATTTTTCCATCCTCTACTGCTGATAATTCATAGCCGTCATACCATGCCTGTGTTTCTTCAAAACTACGATCATATTTTCTGCAAAGTTCCCTGACTTCCGCCTCCGTAAACCCAAAGAATTCCGTCATCTCCCTCGGATTTATCATAGAATATTCCGTAAACATATTCAAAGCAGAATGGGTACCATATTTTTTTACAGGAAGAATTCCTGTCATATAGGCCAGAGCTACGTAATCCTTATCTTTCAGCCAGACACGCAGAAAATCCAGGTACTGCTTCTGCGCTTCCATATCATGCTTATATTCTCGAAACAGGCAATCCCACTCATCAATGAGGATCACAAAAGGATGCTGCAGAGCAGCGTAAATATCCTGCATGGCAAATACAAGATATTCCGTCTTTACATATTCCGGATATTTCTGCTTTAATTCTGAAACCAGCCTTCCCTGCAGCATTTCCAACATTTCTCCCATGCTCTGTGTCATGCTCAGAAATTCCTGTATATTGATTTTTATTACATCATACCGATTCAGATGTTCACTGTAAGATTTCTCCTGACTGATTTTCAGCTTATCAAAAAGCTCAGCTGAATCAGCTTCTCTGTCATAATAAGCGGCTAGCATATCCGCTGCCATAGATTTTCCAAATCGTCTGGGGCGACTGACACATACATATTTCTGTCTCGTATTCACAATACGATTCAATCTGTCAATCAGCTTTGTTTTATCGACATATATAGCAGAATTCAGGCTCTCGCGAAATCCTTTCTTTCCCGGATTCAGATAGCATCCCATCTTTTCACCTCCGATATCAATGTATCATTCCTGTTATCAGTATAGCAAAAAAATCTCTTGTGGGAAAGTGCCTTTACATAAGAAATAGTTACTGCTCGCGACCTTCAGAGCAACTCATCCAAACTCCCTTGCTTTGCCGGAAGCATCTGTGCTATAATTTATAAGCTATCATTTTATACTTGAACCGTCATTTACAGGAGGACTTCATGCATTCATCACTTAACACAGTACAGGAAAAACGCCGTTCAGATTCCGATATTTTCGGCCTTGATTCATCCCTCTGCCTCAAAGGCGTTGCCATTATCATACTTTTATTTCACCACTGTTTCCTAAGGCCGAACCGTTACGAAGGTCAGACCCTGAAACTTTTCTTTCCGGAGTATTACCTGAACTACCTGGCTTCCTTCGGAAAAATCTGCGTCTGCCTGTTTGTCTTTATCAGTGCCTATGCTCTGACGAAAAAGATGATGTCCATGAACACGGATACGGATGCCCGCACCTTAAGTCAATCCATTGGGAATCTGATCAGCTCCCGTCTTGTAAAGCTGCTGGGGAGTTTTGCATTTGTATTTCTTCTCCTCTGCCTGGGATGTGTTTTTCTCAGTCCCGGAAAGCTTTCCGGATGCTATGGCACAAAATTTCCAGATAATGCAGAATATTTCCTGATCGATATGCTGGGGCTTGCCCAGCTTCTGGATACGCCTACACTGATTGCTACATTCTGGTATTATACTCTGGCAATTTTGATCATCCTGATCGTGCCTCTGTTTTATCTTCTTCTGAAGCGAATCGGAACCGTACCTTTTATGTCTCTGGTGGTTATCCTCAACTTTATGATTGAATTTCCCAACCGGAATCTCTGGCATTATTTTCTTTGCATAGGCGTCGGAGTTGTGTGCGCTTATGAAAATACGGTGACACGCTGGGTAAATCATAAATTTATCGGTTCTGACCTTGGAAATCATGTACTGAAATTCTTCCTGGAGGGCATCAGCCTTTTCGTTCTGATGGTTTTGAGGGAGGGCCCTTTAAAAGGTGAGCTTTACTGTGTGTGGGATGCGGTGATTCCTGTGGTGATCGTATGCTTCTGCTGTGAATTCTTATTCCATGTTCCGGTACTGAAGCAGATTTTAAAATTTCTTGGAATCTATTCCGCAAATATTTTCCTGGTACACAATTTTATCCGTTCGGTATGGTTTTATGATTTTACCTATTCCTTCCAATATCCGCTGTTGATCCTGCTGGTTCTGCTTCTAAACTCTCTGGTGCTTTCCATTGCCATAGAGCTTCTGAAAAAACTGCTGCATTATAACCAGTTTCTGAACGTGATCATCAGAAAACTCAGTCGCCCCGATGGCGGATGCTGAAACCTTTGTTAATGGAGTCTTCTTTTAAAAACGATGCCCTTTTCACGGCATCTCTGCCATATTTTTTTCGGATGGCATCCACAGCCAGGTCCATCTGTTCCCATTTTTCGTGACTTCCATCGTCAAAAAGGGAAAGCTGCCTTGCCTCTTCCTCTTTCGTATGGCTTGTCTGAATTCCCAGAAGCCGGATGGGTCTGCCGTCCCACAATTCTTCAAACAGCTCGCACGCCGCCTGATAAATTTCGTTGGTGATGTCCGTTGCCGCGGGCAGCACCTTCTGGTGGGACATTTTTTTCAGCTGATTATCCTTTATGGTCACGCTTACCACCTGAATTTTAACCTGATCTTTTCGAAGCCGGCTTCCCACTGACTCAGAAAGAGCCAGCAGCACCGTTCTTGCCGCCTGCTCATCTGTGACGTCGAAACTGATGGTGGTGCTGTTTCCATAGCCTTTGTTCCTCTCCGGCTCTGTCTGTACCGGAGAAAAATCGATGCCATTTGCAAAATTCCAGATGCTTTCTCCCTGTTTTTTCAGAGCTGTTTTCAATAATTCCCTGTCTGTATGAGCCAGTTCTCCGATGGTGTAAATCCCCATGGTTTCCAGCTTTTTTACCGTAGATTTACCCACAAAGAGCAGATCCCCCACTGGAAGAGGCCACATCTTTTCCCGGATTTCTTCGGGAAAAAGAGTATGTACCTTATCCGGCTTTTCAAAATCGGAAGCCATTTTCGCCAGATATTTGTTCCGGGAGATTCCCACATTCACCGTAAAACCCAGTTCCTCCCGGATGCGGTCTTTGATGGTATGTGCCGCCTTAATCGGTTCCCCGAAAAGTGCCTGCATCCCTGTCATATCCACAAAGGCCTCATCAATGGAATACTGCTCCACATCCGGCGAGTATTCCCGCAGGATTGCCATAAAAGCCTGTGAATTTTTCTTATACAATTCGTAATTGGAGGGCACCAGAATAAGCTCAGGACATTTCCGCTTTGCCTCCATGATACTCTCTCCTGTACGAACCCCGAATTTTTTCGCCGGAATGGATTTTGCCAGAATAATTCCATGGCGTTTCTTTTCATCCCCGCCGATGGCTGCGGGAATGGTTCTGAGATCCAGCTTCTCCCCCAGCTCTTTCATCCGATACACCGATTCCCATGACAAAAAAGCCGAATTGACATCAATATGAAAGATCACTCGTTCCGGTTCCATGGCTTCTCCTCCTGAAATATTTCGAATCGTCTGGTTTTTGTAATATTGATTTCCTTTCCTGTAAACGGCTGCAGAAGGCGGATTTTTCCCGCGTGCAGACAAAGCCCCGGCGCTCCATCCGGTATCCCGTAAATCCGGTCTCCTAAAAGCGGATGCCCCAGAGAAGCCATATGAACCCGAATCTGATGGGTTCGTCCTGTCACCAGGGTACACTCCACCACGGATAACTCTTTGCCTTCGTAGTTTTCCTCCCGGATGACACGATAATTCGTGATGGCAGACATCGCTCCGGGACAGACGCACATCTTATTTTTTTCACCCGGTACCTTCCCCATTGGACTGTCAATGATGCCTTCCGCTGGCCTGAGACGCCCGTGAACCACGGCATAGTAGGTTTTCTGAAGGGTTCCCTCTCTTCTCTGCTGCCAAAGTCTGGCGGCTGTCACCTTATCCTTGGCAAATACGACGATTCCCGACGTATCCTTATCCAGCCGTCCGATCTGGCGGATCGGATACTCCTCTCCTTTTTCCTGACAGTATGCCATCGCCATGCTTCCAAGATTGTCCAGATAATGCCCCGGACCAGGATGGCAGGACAAGCCTGAGGGCTTCTCCACGATGAGAAGACAATCATCCTCATAGAGGATGGAAGGATCAGATTTCTGACCCGAATCTTTTGTTTCCCAAGATGCCGGCAGTCTGTTTTTCTGCCTTTGTACATCTTCCTTCCCCTTTCCTTCTTCTCCTCTTTCCCGGAAATTCAGTGTCACAAGCTGTCCGGTATGCACCTTTGCCGTCACCCTGCATTTTTCTCCGTCCAGTATGATTCCGTCCGGAATAAATTTCTGGCGGCTGATTTCCTTTCTGGAAAAGCCAGCCGCCCTTAAAATTTCTTCCAGAGTTTTTCCTTCATCTGCTTCACAGATCATCGATTTCCACTGTTTCACAGGTATTTCACTCCATGTTTTCTATATTTCACAGACATTTTACTCCATATTTCCTGCAGATTTCCTTCATCACATCCGCTTCCAGTCTGTCGTCGCCTTCGTATCCCTCAAACATACCAAAGAAATTCCATGCCGCCGGTAACAGATATAAGCCCTGGCGTACAAATTCATCCAAAACAACCGCTTCGGATAAAAATGCAGCATAGCTTTTCGCATTTGCCCCAATCAGATAAATGCCATGCTTTTCCCCCAATACCCTGATGGCTTCCTTACGGCCTTCATCCGGAAGCAGATCCGCGTTCACCAGGATGCTTCCCTTTTCCGGAAGCAAAACAAGCTTTATGCCGGTTCTGCCCTCAGCCGTTTTCCATTTATCGCATATGAGGTAAGTTTTCTCCTGATACAAAACGGTCTCCGGCTCGTCCACCGGCTTTTCCGCCCCAGTCACAGGCAGACGCATAATGCGAAGCCGGTTCTCCATTCCATAATCACCCAGATCGGCGCATCCCACAGGTGCATAAATACGGTCAAAAACCGTGGCGCCCATCCGCCATGCTGCAGGATTTTTTTCACGGATATAGGGAAGGAAATCCAGGTCCACCAGAATTTTTTTCTTTGCCTGTGCGCGGGCGGCCATATAATACTGCAGGTATCCCATGCTTCCCAGAAGCAGGCATACATCCCAGGAATTGTTTCCCAGTGTCCGTCCCCATTCACGATCCATCAGCCCATTTACATAGCGCCGCACTTCCCCGTATTTCACACAAATATCCGGATGCTTTTCCAAAATCCGGTAATTCCGGCATTCCTGCTCACTTACAGTCATCCGCCCATGGCTCATCAGTTTCGCCATATGCTCCGGAATCTTCGTCTCAAAATCCTTTAAAAGTCCAGGCTCATTTGCCCACGCACTGAGAACTGCCACATCGAAGCGTTTCGGATCGATTTCTTTCAGAAGCCTGCGGACGACAATTTTCTGTTCACGGTCTGCTTTCCAGCTTGTAAGCACAAGTATTTTCTTTTTTTCCGGATTTCTCATGAAAAAAGTTTCCACAGCTCCTCCTGGATTTTTCTCTTCTTCTCCCAGGATACGCTGTGCCATCTCCCCGGCAGCTTCCTCTGTATTTTCCCCTGACAGAACACATCCGTCATAGACGCTCCCAAGCCTTGTCTTTTCCAGCCATGCGTACCTTGCCTCTTTTTCTGAAGGTGCATAGACATAATCTGTCTTCAGCATCTCACGCGCCGTATCGGAAATCCATTCCACTGTATCTGTGCTGTCCTGTCCGCAGGCACCAGACATGGTATGAAAATAAATCTGTTCTTTTCTCTTTACAAAAGAAACCGGCATCCTGGCGCTGCTGATGATGTATCCGGAGCATGCCAGGGCTTCCCAGTATGCAGGCGTATCCGGCTTTACACTCACACATCCGCCAGGAAGGAGTCTCACGCCGCCCCGGAAGCAGCAAATACAGGTATATTTTTTTCCATATGTTTTCTGCACGTATTCCAGCATTTTTCTGGGAATCTCCCAGCCAGCTCCTGTATCCTCCCACAGAAAGAAAATCTGGTCTTTCTTTACAGGAAGCTCAAGATATTCCGCGTACTCGTATCGGGCTTCCAGCTCTGCCCTGTTTTCCTCCAGGTATTTCAACGCCTGACGACTGGCAGACTCATACTCCTCCATATTTTCCTGCAGAAGCTTCTCTATTTCATTCTTCTCTATCTCACTCATAAACTCTGCTTTCTTTATTACATATTCTGACTTCTACATCCCCAACAGACTTTCAAATTCCCGGCAGACTTCCCGGTTATAGGCTTCCGCATCAAATTCATATTCCATCTTTGTTGCACAATCCTCCCGAAGAAGCTCCATGCCCAATGCTTTTGCCTCCAGAACCGAAAGCTCATTTTCCTCCTGTCCCGGTGCGCAGACATAATAATCGCACATTTTCAGAAATCCGAAGGGTTTTTGCAGATTTCCAGGGAAGCATACAGCGCCTTCCAGGTGCAGTTCTTCGACAGTTTTCTCTGCTTTTTTAACTGCTTTTTTCCCTCCCGGGATGTATAGGCGCGCTTTTTTGTTTTTCTTCAGAACTTCTGCAAAGGAGGTTAACACCTTCCGGTAATCACGTCCTCCCATGCATACATAACTCGTTTCCTCAATATCCGGCGGGGCGATGGTCTCTGCTTCCAGAACCGTCACGCCCTCCCTCTCTACTCTGGCAAGATAATAGCTATCCTTCTCGGAAACAATCACAGACTGCCCGGAAAGCTCCTCCCGGATTCTCCAGGTGTCCACCATTCTTTTATCAAAACGGCATACTTTTGTATTTTCCATGCAGGAAACCATCCTGGAAAACAGGCCATCCTTTCCGGTCAGATCTACAGCATAGTCAAAATGGGATTCCCCGAAAAGCCTGCGGATTTCCCGTTTGTAAAAATCTTCCAGTTCACTGGAAGTGCTGTGATCTCCTTTTTTCAGTGACATCTCATAAAGCGCCTTTTCCTGCGGCACAGCATTTACCGGCTGCCCACGGTAAAGCACGCGAATCGCTTTCGGAAGATTGCAGATGCGAAGTTCTGCCTCATCATCTCCATCCCCTCCTGCCAGGAGGGTCACATCGTATTTTTCATAATCCAGGTATTCCAGAAGAGCCATGGAGGAAAAAGTCACATCTCCCTCCGTGAAATCCCCGGCATAGAGAAGCACCTTCTTTTTGTCCGTCCCATTATATTTCACGGCTGCCTCAGAAGCTTTTCCGCTGCCACTGCATCTCACGGCCTGCTCACAGGCTTTTCCACGGAAAGCCGCATCGGTCAGACGTGCGCACACATTGCCGTCGTCCTTCGGACAGGCCCACTCTGCTTCCTGACAGTATTTTTCCCGGTGTGGTTCCATCGCCTTCTCCGGATTCTTCACAAGTGCCGCAAGTTCCTCATAGCTCTTTGCGATTGGTCCCGGCAGCTTATCAATTCCAAAATAAAGTCCCCGATATCCCAGATATTCATCCAGATCCGGAATAAAGAACAAAATTGGCTTTTTCGATACCAGATAGTCAAAATAAATACTGGAATAATCGGAAATCAGCACATCGGTCACCGAGAGAAGCTCGTTTGTATCCACGGTCGCCGGAATAAATTGCCCGGTGATTCCCTGTGTTTTCTTAATGTGGTAGTATACGATCTGGTGAGGTTTTACCAATATCTGGTATTTTTTCGTATCCACGTTTTCTTCAATGGTATGAATAAGCCTGTAATACGCCTCCAGACTGGTATCCGGGCTTGCATATCTGCTTCCCTTCCAGGTAGGTGCATACAGGATCAGCTTTTTCTCCGGATCAATTTCCACGCCGGACTCCGAAAGCTTTTTCAGAATATCCTCCCTGCGGGTATGAAAATAACTGTCATTTCTGGGCTGCCCCACTTCCAGGATGGTTCCTTCATAAAGCCCCTCCAGCTTAAAGGCGTGTTTGTAAATCTCCGTCATAAACGCATCCGGAGAGATCAGATAGTCTGCAGAAAGCAGATTTTTAGCCGAATTCCCCGCACTCACATTACCTGTAGGAATATCAAACCCAATGGTCTTTAAGGGAATGCCATGCCAGGTATTTACATACACCTGCCCTTCCCGCTTTGTAAAATATCCCGGGAAGCTTACGTTGTTTACCAGATATTTTGCTGTAGCCAGATATCTTCGATATTCCAGAGACTGGTACCTGATGAATTTTACATTTTCATAGTTCCGGTATCGGGCAATCTGACCAGAATTATCATCAAAATCATCAATGACCCAGACATGGACAAAATCCTGAAAGTCCGCCTGGGTCAGCAAATATTTGAAAATGGCATGAGGGCTGCAGGTCATGCCTCTGCCCCCAAATGCCTCGTATAAGATACAATTTTCCTGAATCTCACTGTTTTCCAGAAAATTGGCATACTGTGCCCGCATATCCTCGTTCAGATTAAAGCGGCACTCCCGTTTTGCCGCCTCCTCTGCTTCCATCAATTCTTCTTTCTCTGTCTTTGGAACCTGAGGCAGCGTTTTCTTTAATTTTCCAAACAGCTTTTTCACATTGCTTATGTTTATTTTCATGGGGCTTCTCCTGTTTTTTCCAAAAAGGCACGCCGTGATACCTTTCCCTGCTTCTATGCCATCAGGCGATGAAACAGATCGTTCCATTCTTTTACTGCCTTCTCAATTGCAAAATCACCGGATTTTGCAATGGCATTGGCAGACATCTGTTCCCGCAGCGCATCATCGTGAGCCAGCGTAAGCATCGCCTGCGCAAATTTGTGAGGATCAAAGGCCTCCGGAAGAAATCCGGTCTTCCCGTCGTCAATGATCAGGTCCATGGCTCCCATGTGGTACGCAATAACCGGAAGGCCAAACTCAAAAGCCTCCATAATGACCATAGGCCATCCCTCCCAGCGGGATGGAAGCAAAAATATGGAAGAGCCAAGGTAATATTTCTCCGGCTCGTTCGTATAACCGATAAAATGAACCCGCTTATCCAGATGACGTTTTTTTGCATCTGCCACGATTTTGTCAAACAGATCCCCGGCCCCGATGATATCCAGTTCCCATTCGTCATCTTCCCTGGCGAATTCCTCAAAAGAATCCAGCATCAGATCCAGCCCCTTGGCATACACAAACCTGGTGGCCATGAGGAAACGTTTGGAATGGGTGTCACATTTTTTCTCGCTGACAAAGCTTCTCGGATTAATCTTGACCTCTGTATCAATGCCAAGCTTTTCCATATAATCCCGTTTGTCGTAATCGCTGAGCACAATATACCGTCCGAGCTTTGGCAGATACTCTTTAAGCAGGCATTCCTGTTTCCAGAAAACAACATTCGGCACGTGAAGGTATCCGTCATAGCAGTTGTGCTGCCAACCGATGGTCTTTGCGTCAAGCTTCGGAGCCAGCATTCCCAGCCGCAGGCTTAAGGATGCCGTGGTGATGATGATGTCATAATTCTGTGCATTTAAATAATCCACCCACTTTTCCCTTGTCTTTTTCGGAAAAATTGCCTCTGCCAGCAAGGGGTTAAAGCATTTTTTATTAAAAATACCGTATTTCTCATTTAATTTTTTCACGAGAAAGCGAAAACAGAAGGCCGGTGTGTGATGGCGGTTCACGAACATGTCATTGTCAATGAAATCCACCTTGATGTCCTCACTCAAATGATACATGGTTCTGTCTTCGCGGAAACGATCCTCATAGGTCATGATGGTCACATCATGCTCCTTCACCAGTTCATTGGCAAGAAGCGTCACCACACGCTTGGTTCCTCCAAGATCAAAAATTTTTGTTACCCAGATGCATATTTTCATAAAATCCGTATCCTTTTTCTGCTTGTTATTTGGTTATCTCAAAATAATCCAGCACTCTCTTACAATAGCAGTCACACTCATTGTGCGTTTTCCCGCGTACTTCCTGTCTCTGTGCCTGATAGTCGTCTTTTCCGTTTTTTACATCCAGGACAAACTGCTCAAACTGTTCCAGATTGTAGACATGTTCTCCCGGCATATATTCCAGCGGATTCTCAAATACCCATCCCCTGGACTCCGTATAAGCTTCATAATCATCCAGCGTAAAGCACAGAGGACGATCCAGAAGCAGATAATCAATTGCCACGGAAGAATAATCAGAAACCAGCGCATCCGCACAGTTGATAAACTCATAAAGCTGCAGACCGTTTTCTTCCAGATCCTGATTTTCCAGATACACAATGTTTGTCAGTTTGTTTTCTCCGAAATCGTACGGAATCTGAAGGTAATGCTTCTTGATCACGACCAGCATATGATTGTCACGGCAGAAATCATGAAAAGTCAGAAGCGTTTCCTTATCTTCCAGAATGGGGATGTTGAATTCGTTGTTTAATGTTTCCTCATTCAGCCGCTCACTTGTGGCATGGCGGTAGGTCGGCATCCACAGGATCATTTTCTCACTGTCTGACTGTTTCAGAAGTTTTTCCTTAAAAGCTCTGGCTGCATCGCTGCCCCGAAGCATCATATCGTAACGGGGATAACCAAAGGGCAGAAGCTTTTTGGAGCTGCAGGAGAAAAATTCTTTCTTCGTCTCAATAAACACATCTCCCGGAACGAGGCAGTAATCAAAGAAAACACGGCGGTTGTTTTTGTTTGCCTTATATCCGCAGCCGTGCCACAGATTTACAAACACCTGGTTTTTCCTCGCCATACCGATCCAGTTAAATGCCTGGGTGTAAAAAATAAAATGAGAGGTCAGCGCATAACGATAAGCCTGTGCGCGGCGAATGGTGGTTCCTTTTTTGAAATTGCGGACAAACTTTACATTTTTTGTCACGTATTTCGTATAT
The DNA here is from genome assembly GCA_022764275.1 of Blautia sp. Lineage (GTDB taxonomy): Bacteria > Bacillota > Clostridia > Lachnospirales > Lachnospiraceae > Blautia_A. The sequence continues at coordinate 39,942 of JALERH010000005.1, forward strand.
TTCTCCGGCTCATGGACCAGCCATACCAGCTCGTATTTCTCATTATAGCCATTCTCCACCATATAATCAAAGAGAGCACGGCTGTTATCTGTGAAATCGTCATTGGTCTCAAAAAGAATGCGGTTTTTCACAAGCCTGGGCGGAAATTTCCGAAGCCTTCTGATTTTCCATCTGTCATAAAGGGCATAGGTCACATAGGCACACATCATATGGTATACCGCCACCACGCCATCCTCTGCCCACATTTTTTTCAGTTTGTTTATAATCCGTTTTGCTCTTTCCATATTCGTCTGAAACGCAGTCTGCTTCCTTTCTTGTCAGTAGTTTGTCAGTTTCTCTCTCAGCATGGTAGAAGAAGTATCCCTGGTATAGGGCAGATACACAAGCTTTGCACCAAGCTTTTCCATCTCAATGCCGGTTTTTTCCCAGCGCTCATTGCCCTTCCAGTCGTCTCCGATGTAGATTTCATCAAAACGCAGCTTATCCCAGATTACTTTTTTATCCAGGGTGTCTGTGATGATCACCTCGTCCACGTATTTGATAGCGCGCACAATTTCCGCACGCTCCTCCAAAGGAACGATTGGCCGTTTATGCTTATAGCTTTCCACCAGCTCATCGGTATTTACACCCACGATCAGATAATCGCAGCGTCTTTTTGCATTTTTTATGAGATTCAGATGACCGATATGAAACATATCATAGGTTCCCTGGGTATATCCGATTAATTTTCCCATGTTCTCTCACTCCTTGTCTCTTGCAGATCAATTCTTTTATTTCTTTAATCCCAGATATTCCACCAGACGTCCCCGATAATCCTCTGTCCGGTTGTGCATTCTGGGTAAAATCCGATGCCGTTCTCCGGCAAAGAGATCCAGATTTTCTCCCACATGGGTAAGAAATTCCTTCAGCTGGGCAAATTCGTAAATTTTCTCACCCGGCATATACTTAAGCGGATCATCAAATACAAAGCCTCTTGCTTTCTCATACCGTTCAAAATCCGTCAGGACAAATGCGATGGGGCGGTCCAGAAGAAGATAGTCCACCGCAATGGAGGAGTAGTCGGAAATCAGCGCATCGCACACGCCCACCAGACGGTACAGAAGTACCTCTCTTTCCTCCAGAAGCTCCTCGGTCACATAACAGATATTGGTATACTTCTCTTTCTGCCCGGACCATCCGATCTGTAAGGGATGCTTTTTGATGATCAGAAGGATATTGTTTTCTCTGCAATGTGCATCCAGATCTTTCATTTCCTCCTGCCCGCCCACAGCCGGAAGCTCATAGGGAAGCTCGATGTCGTTTTCCCCATAGCCTGTCAGATTGCTTTTCCGGAAGGTCGGCATCCAGATGACTGCTTTTGTTTCCGGCTCTTTCCATCCAAAAAGCCGGTTCAGAATCTCTTCCTTACAGTTCTTTTCATCCAGCATCCAGTCGTAACGGGGATAGCCCAGAGGCAGGATTTTCTCCTTCGGGCATTTCCAGTATGCGGATTTGGTTTCCACAAAAACCGGTCCCGGCACGATGGCATAATCAAACCAGGACATGGAATCACTGTGGGGGATATTTTTGTTTTCCAGAGTAGCCCCTTTATAACCGCAGCCATGCCACAGATTGACAGTGATCTGTCCTTTGCAGTGATAGCGGTTTAAATCCGCTGAATTGTTTGTATAAAAGAAATACTTTGCGGTGGCTCCATAATAATAAGCCATGGGGCTGTTCCATCCAAAGCGGTTTTCTGCCGTCACAAATTTTACATTTTTATATTTTCGGTTCCGGAATTTTTTCTTCTCAGATACCATGTATATCATCTGATACTTTTCATTATATCCGTTTTCCACCAGATATTCAAACAAAGCGCGGGCATTATCGGTAAAATCCTGGTTTTCCCTGTTTTTAAACACGATTCTGGTATCGCAGACACTGCAATGCCCGGATGCCCATTTTTCCACCAGGGGAAGTGTAAGCTTTGAAAAAAAGTGACAGAAATAGTACAGGCTTCCCTGAAAAACTCCTTCTTCCTTCAGTTTCTTCTTTATTGCTCCAAGATTCATAGTTCAAACTCCGATTTTTCCGGCAAAATCTTCTCAAAGGCATCCATTACCTTCTTTTTCATTTCCGGAAAATTCTCAATCCGGGAATCATCATTGATGCACAGCATCCGGTAAGACTGGTGTGCAATGGCATCAAACATGGCCTCGTCATCCCTTCCGATGATACAGAATTTTCCCACGGACGGTGACTGGGGTTCGTACTTTCCCTCCATATACTGCCAGTATTTCATCACATACTGGTTTACATCAAACACCGTGCGGAAACGGTTATGGCACAGCTCGTCCAGCCTGTCTCCTTCCTCACTCCACACCTGCTCAAAGGTACTTTTTAAGAATGCACTTGGCATATGGGTATATTTAAAGCTGGAAAATTCCTGATAAGGAAGCATCAGAACATTGCGAAGCACCATTTTTCCATAGGCTGGATGAAACCATTTTTTCAGATTCCGCCGGATCACATCTCTCTTATTGTAATGCATATTTACAAGTGCCGCATCGTTCATCAGAATATTGGCAAAAGGATTGTCCACGTTGTCCTGCACGAGAGCTGTCTCAATGCAGCAGTCACGGGGAAGCCCGTTTTTAAAGAAATCCTCCGGTTCCACCTTATTTATCAGAAACATGTCGTCGTTAAAAAACACAAACTGCTCCGACAGCCCTTTGATCCGGTGAAGATTCAGTTCAATGGAATTAATGTTAAAAGTCGGCAGATATTCCTGCTTCAAGAACTCTTCGTGACGTACAACCCTGATTTTTGGATGACTGGTGTCCAGCCATTTCGGCAGATGTCCCCAGGTCACAAAATAGATGCGGTTCACCCACGGGGCAAATTTTTCCACGCCGCGAAACCAGTACTGAAGGTTCTCCCAGTCGCGATAGCGGCACTCCGTGTCATCCGCACCTTTTCCCGGCTGGTACTGCCTGCGCTGTTTCAGCCATTCTTCGTCCGAACCGTCCACCCAGGTGAGTACAAAATCAATCTTATTTTCCATCTTATGCCTCATACAGGGCTTTCAGGCGCCCTGCCTCCTGTTTTATATCAAAACGGGCATCCCCGAATCTCTTTCGGATCACGTCACTGCCCGTCCGTTCTTTTCCTTTCTCCTCCAGAACAGCCTCTGCCCATTTCCCGGAAGGTGCAAAAAGAGGCAAAAATCTCACCTTTTCTTTCATCACAGCCGCTTCCCTGGTAATGGCATCCGAGACCACACAAGGAAGTCCATTTGCCTGTGCCTCCAGAAGGGTAAAAGGAAGTCCCTCAAACAAAGAGGGAAACAAAAACACGTCAAAAATACTCAGAAAAGCTTCCACATCCGGCCGCACCCCGGCGAACACCACATCTTTCCCAAGGCCCTTCTCCCGGACCTTTTTCTGAATCTGAGGACGCAGACTGCCGTCTCCCACCAGGCAAAGCACAGCCTGCGGCTCCCGCTTTACGATCTCATCAAAAATGTCGATCAGTCCATCATGGTTTTTCTGAAGGTCAAATCGGCCCACATGTCCGATGACAAACCTTCCGGAAAGGCCCAGCTCCCGGCGCAGCTTTTCCCTTTTTTCCAGGGAAAAGGAATATTTTCCCACATCGATGGCATTGGAAATGAGCGTAATTTCACCGTTTTCAAAAGCCGCGTCTCCAAAAAGCCATCGTCCGGCTGCTTCCCCACAGGCAAGCTTCGCAGTGGCGTATCGGTTGATCTTTGGCCGGTTCCACCTGTCCATCAGCTTTCGCACCATCCCCGGTGCAGAAGCATTATGGGAATGGGCGATTATCTTTCTCACACCTGCTTCTTTTGCCACACGAAGCGGTACGATATTTGCCGCAGAAAGCATGTTCACATGTACCGCATCATATTTTTCCTGCTCCAGCACTCTGCGAAGCTGCTTCACATAACCGAAATAGTCTTTTTTTACATTGGGCACATAGTAAATCCGGCCTCCCAGACGCTTTATTTCTTCCTCATATGCGATTTTTTCGTACATGCATATAAAATCAAAAGAAATTCCCATACCGGAAAGCTCCCGGTAATAATTCATGACAAAGGCTTCCACGCCTCCCGGATTATTTCCCAGTCCCACCTGCAATATCTTCACAGAAAATCCTCCAGACCAATATGTCTATTGCACAGCGAATCCTATTTTTCCCTGCATCAGCTGATCATTTTACTGTACTGCTCGGAAATGGGATCAATATCCCCATAAGCAATGAGCTTTCCTTTTTCGAGGATCATCGCCTTATTGCACAGACGTTTCACCTGATCCAGCGAATGGGATACAAATAGCACCGTCACTCCGGAATCAAACATGCTCATAATCTTATTTTCACTCTTTTTACGGAATTTCGCATCACCTACGGAAAGAACCTCATCCAGAATCAGAATCTTCGGTTCCACTACCGTTGCGATGGAAAATCCCAGTCTGGATTTCATTCCGGAGGAATAGTTTTTCACCGGAACATCCATGAATTTCTCAAGCTCGGAAAATTTCACGATCTCATCGTATTTCTCCTGGATAAATTTTTTGCTGTATCCCAGCATGGCTCCATACAGGAAAATGTTCTCTGTTCCCGTATACTGCGGGTCAAAACCGGCTCCAAGCTCCAGAAGCGGGACGATTTTGCCGCTTTTGTTAACAGTTCCTTCCGTAGGCTTAAATACACCGGAAATCACTTTCAGCAGGGTACTTTTTCCTGCACCGTTCAGTCCAAGGATTCCCACACGATCTCCTTTTTCCACAGTAAACGAAATATTTTTCAGAGCCCAGAACTCATTATAATGAATCTCTTTTTTCAGCATTTTAATGACATAGTCTTTCAGACTGTCAACCTTTTCCTTGCTCAGGTTAAATTTCATGCTGACATTATCAACTTCTATGGCAGGTTTACTCATATTTTTCTCCTATTTTAAATATAAAGGATAAATCTATCCTGTTTTTTCTTAAAGCAGATCAGTCCGACGATCACACTAAGCACACTGAATGCCGTCGCATATATGAGGTAGTAAATATACATCGGCTCTCCGAAAAGCGCGGAACGAAAAAGCTGGATGATACAGTACAGCGGATTAAATTTCAGGATCCATGCCCATCCGCTCGCCAACAGCTTGCTGGGATAATAGAAAATCGCGCAGGTATACATGATCAGCATCAGTACAACGGACCACAGATACTCCATATCCCGGAAAAACACACCGATCGTGGCCAGGATCATACCGCATCCATAGGAAAGCAGCAGAACCAGAATCAGCGGCACCGGAGCCTGAAGAATATAAATCGTCGGTTTCACTCCCAGGACAATACTCACAACTGCCAGCACGACCAGTGAAATCAGGAAAATAATATAATTAAAGATTACATTTGACAGCGGGTACAGATATTTCGGTACATAAACCTTTTTTATCATCGCGGAATTGGAACGAATGGATTTCAAAGCTCCCTTCGTCGCAGCGGAATAAAAGCTGTACAAAAGACGTCCCGAAAGAATATATACCGGGAAGGTTTTGTCTGTATTTCCATAGAGCGTTCCGAATACAATGGTCAGCACGATCATGGTCAGAAGCGGCTCCAGCATAGACCAGACAATTCCCAGATAGGAACGGCGGTACTTTAATTTTATTCCTTTTTTTACCAGCTCACTTAAAAGAAACTGATACTGTCTGAGGTTATCAAAATATTTTTTCATATTCTCTCCATCATGTGTATTAATTTTCCTCCCCCGAAGTCCCCTGCTTTGTGGGCGTCTTCTCTCCGGGCTGCGGATAAATCAACCTGTATTGTAGCATATTCTTTCTTTGCTTGCAACTTTCAAAGTTCACAAACCGGTATCACCCATAAAAAAATGCTGATTTCCAGGTTTGTTCCTCCGAAATCAGCATTTTTTTCGTTTATCGAACCGGGCAGACACCGTTTACGCACTCGGAATCTCCGATATCCAGCTCTGTCTCGTCAAATTCATATTTGGAAAGAAGAGATGGATTGAATGGGCGCATAGCTGCCTTTCTCTTTTCATATTCTTCCTTTGTAATCTCCTCGTACGGGAGCAGTTCATAGAAGTTGTCGTCATAGCTTAAGAAGGACAGGGCTACTACATCATCCCAGTTCTCCCATACCCAGTCTTCCACAGCATCCCATTCATCCTCGCGGACATGAACGGTAATGGAGCAGTTATGATCCACATAATACTGCATAAACATCTTATAGTTTTCCAGCTGCTGGATAGCAGACACATCTGCTTTCACCACACCTGCCGGAGCCTTGACCGGGAATTCCACAACCTTTGTCACCGGATTCTCCGGATCCTGGCCAACCTCCGGGAATACCGGATAACCCAGATCTTCACAAACTCTGCATAACGGATCTGTGGCACTGATACGGATACGGCGGATATAGTATGGTGCATGAGAATAGTGTACACCACTGGACACGGTAGGAAGCAGGGAAAGGGTTCCCTCTGGTTTTACGGTTGTTACCAGAAGAGGCTTTTTGCCTCCCAGTCTGCCTGCAATCTTATCAGCCGCATCATGTGCTGTCTGGCGGAGCTTTTTCAGAAGCTCAATCTGTCCCTCACGGTCAAGTCCGGTTGCATTTACCATATCCTGCCATCCTGTCAGCGAGCATCCCAGAAGGCGGTCTCGCTGCTGAACCTGATTCCAGCGATGGATTTCCAGTTCCCGGCATGTCATACGGTATCCGGCTCTTGCAGAAAGCCGCTGTGCTTCCAGAAGTCCTTTCTCGTCAAGCTTTCCATCGTGGACAAAGGCCATTACGTTCAGAGTGGTCAGGTTGCAAAGTCCGTGACTGTCCAGAAGGATTTCCCCGCATGGATTGCATCCATTGAAATTCGGGCGGCGTTTTCTGCCTGCTTCCTCATTGATCCATCCCGGCTCTCCGGAATAGCGCATCTGCTGCAGATGCCAGTGAAGCATCTCTCTGCTGGGCTTTTCTCTGTAGTAAATGGAGTTGTTGCTCATCTGACGGTGGGCAATGGATTTATCAATTTCCCAACGGCCGTTTACCTGACGGTAAAGGTGGCTTTTCGCCTCGATACAGGTTTTGTCATTTGCATCAATAAGACCAATCTCGGAAGTACGGCGTACTCCGCCGGATACCACATTTTCTCCGATGATATTCGCGATATCCAGAAGGTCAATGGGCTGAAGCTGGGTACGTACAGCATTGTCCCTCGCCCCTGCTGCCCGGATTACCTTATGAATCTTATCCAGCATGGTCATCATGGATTCATAGCCACTGGCAGTACCGCCGAAGTTTTTCAGCCTCTCGCCACGCGGACGGATAGAATCATAGACTACCACGATTTCTTTTACTTTTGCATATTCACTGTTGGTTAAAATATTGAAATAATGCTCCAGAGCCTGTGCCCATCCTTCCTTGGAATCGCCCACAGAAAGGGTTGCACTGTCATTGGTAAAGTTCACATCCGTAAACTCCAGTCTGTCTTCCGCCTGCCTTGCATCGTAGGCTTTGTGAAGAATCTTTACATTGGTACGGATCTTCGGCAATTTTTCGGCGTCCTCCTTCAGGACACGCACTCCTACGCCGCTTCCTACCATAAGCAGGTAAAACAGATCATGGTAGGCATGATAATCGTCGATCACCTCAAAAGCGCAGTTATAATTTGCCATCGGATACTCATCCGCAACGGGAGTATTTCCCACCCAGAGAGTACGTCCGGAAAGGAACTGACGCATATGGTAAATGTTGTCATAAAGCTTCTCTGCTTCCTCCCGGGGCGTCGGAGCCAGAGAACAGTTGTACTCCACGGCACGTCTTACCGTCTCCCACCAGAATTCCCTTCTGCCCAGACGCGGCAGGAATCTGGAATAGGTACGGGTGTATACAAAAGAGCCAAGCTGCTCCATGGGATTCGGTGCGTGCTTATAGGGACTCAGAAACTCACGAGACAGAAGGCCTTCCTTCCAGCTTCCGTTTGTGCGCTCCTTTTCCTTTTCTGTACGGTAAAGGATATAAGCCTTGGCTGTCTGATAGCAGCGGTTCTCGAACAGAGAATCCTCCACTACATCCTGAATTTTTTCAATATCGATGATTTCTTTTCCTTTGGCCTCCAGACGCTTCACCACATCTTCGGTGATCGTATTTACAAGTTCCCCGTCTGCTTCTCCGGTAGCTGCTGAAGCCAGAGAAATGGCTCTGGATATAAATTCCGCATCAAATGGCACTACTTTGCCGCTTCTTTTCCGAACGTTCATAAGTAATCCTCCTGGTGTTTGTATATCGTTTCGCTTAGCATATCTTGTTATGTTTTTCAAAAGTCAGCACCATATATAGTACATCATTCACCAGTGGAAATCAAGTGGAATTTCTCACATTTTTACACAGGCCTCCACTGCCATATGATAGGCTTCCTGATAGGAAATTCCCCTTTCCCGGCAGATGCGCACCAGGCTGTCATACTCAGGATAATATTTCTTTTTCCCGTCCATAGTGCATACTTTGATTTCCACGCTTCCAAGAGGCGTCATGATCTCCCTTTTTTCTCTGGGAAGGACAGAACGCTCCATCCTTACTCTGCGGATACCGATGGTGGTCGTTTCCCGGAAAAGGATCCGCTCCATTTCGTCCACATCCGCTTCCCCGCACAGAACCGTTAAAAGCCATGCCGGACGGTTTTTCTTCATAAAAACAGGCGTGTAATTCACATCCCTGGCCCCTGCGGCAAAAAGCTTTTCCATGACAAAGCCAAGCATTTCTCCGGTGCAGTCATCCACATTGGTCTCAAGCTTTATAATACTGTCATGCTCTTTCTCCTCTGTGCTGAGGAACATGGCACGCAGGATGCCCGGACATTCGTACTGCCGTTTTCCGGCTCCGATGCCGATTTTTTCAATAGTGAAATGCGCGGGCAGTTTCTCTCCTGTGCGGATGGCAGCCGCAACAGCGGCCCCGGTAGGGGTCACCAGTTCCCCCTGTACAGTGGTAACCTCAAGCTTCAGCTGATGGGCACACACAATATTTGTCACTGCCGGAACCGGAATCGGAAGAATTCCATGCTGACAGCGCACGGTGCCGCATCCCTCATAAAGCACGGGAACGATCACGTCCGTAACATCCAGATTGTCCAGGCACACAGCCACAGCTACAATATCCACGATGGAATCCACCGCTCCCACCTCGTGAAAATGCACCTCATCCACAGATACATGATGTGCTTTTGCCTCTGCCTGGGCCAGAATTTCAAAAATCTTAAGGGCAGTCGACCTGGCCCTGTCAGTCATTTCAGTTTTGTCTATGATACCACGGATTTCCTTCATACCGCGATGTTCATGATGGTGTTTGCCATGATCCTCGTGAGGATGATTTTCTGTATGGACATGCTCTGCAGCATTCCCATGGAGATATTCCATATCATGATCATGATTCTCGTGGGCTTCATCCAATACCACATCAAAATCACAGGCATCGATACCCGATTTCATGACTCTGGTGACAGCAATATGAAAACCCTGGATCGGCAGGCTTTTCAGTACGTTTTCCAGTACCCTCCTGTCAGCTCCAAGGTCAAGTAAAGCGGCAACTGTCATGTCACCGCTTATCCCGGAATAGCATTCCAGATATAATGTCTTTCCCATTTCTTCCTCCATCACTTTCCCAGTGCCAGTCTGTTGATCTGTGTTGCCAGATATCCGGCTCCGTAGCCGTTGTCAATATTCACCACGGCAATTCCGTTTGCACAGGAATTGACCATGGTCAAAAGAGCGGAAAGGCCATGGAAATTGGCACCATACCCAACGGATGTAGGCACTGCGATCACCGGACGGCTTACAAGTCCGCCCAGCACGCTGGCCAGTGCTCCTTCCATTCCCGCGACTGCCACAACACAATTGGCTTCCTGTATCGTATCCAGTCTGGAAAAAAGCCTGTGCATTCCACTTACGCCCACATCATAAATCCGATCCACAGCCGTACCAAAAAACTCTGCTGTCTGGGCTGCCTCCTCTGCTACAGGAATGTCCGCAGTCCCTGCTGTACATACAGCTATCTTTCCCACTCTTTCCTTACCTGGCGCTTCTATTTTGAGGATCCGTGAAACAGGGTCGTACTTCACCTGTGGAAAGCTTGCCTTTACCAGCTCATACTGTTTCTCTGACGCCCTGGTTCCAAGGACTTCTCCGTCCTCCCGGTAAAGTCTGTCAAATATTTTCAGCAAGTGCTCGTCTGCCTTATTGCTGCAGTAGATCACTTCCGCAAAGCCTGTCCGCTCTTTCCGGCTTGTATCAAGCTTGGCGTAGCCCATCTCCTCATAACTGTTTTCCCGCAAAAGCTGTTCTGCATCCTGTACGGAGATCGTTCCCTTCTGTACTTCCTCCAGAACCTGCTGTAATGTCATAAGTTCTCTCCTTGTTCACCGTCATCCATTTTTTCACTGTATACAGTGTAACCGTTTCTGCCTTTCTTCTTTGTCTCATACAGAGCCTCATCTGCACACTGATACAATTCTGTAAAGGTTCTGCCATTTCCGGGCGAAAAAGCAAGTCCCATACTGCTGGTGAGAACGGCTCCGTTCATCTCCTCGATTTCCATCTCCCGGAACATTTTTACCAGTTTTCCGGCTCTGTCAATGGCCAGTTCCTCAGAAGGAACATTTTTCATCAGGATCACAAATTCGTCACCCCCGATTCTGCCGATGATATCGTTTTCCCGGAAACGGCTTCTCAACATGTCTCCCACTTCCCGCAGTACCAGATCTCCCACTGCATGCCCATGTCCGTCGTTTATCTCTTTAAATTTATCCACATCCAGCATCAGAAATGCCTGTATTCCCGTACACCTCGGATCTGAAAGCCATTCGTTGATCAGATTCTCCGTATTTCTCTTATTCCAGCAGCCTGTCAAAGCGTCCGTATGGGCATACCGCATAAGAAGCTTCTGCCTCCGGTTATTTGTCACAATGACAAAGAACAAAAGAGCTGCCACTCCAGCTGCCAGAACCAGGCAGAATATGATTTCGTATGTACGGATGAATCCGTACGGTTCTCTGGCCTTTTTCACCGGAACCACATAGCACAGCATCCAGTCATTTAACTCAAGGGGTTCATAAGTAAGATAACGGCGGTCCCCTCCATTATCGATTTCCACGCCTCCCCTTTCCCGGTTCATAAAATCATCGTAAATTTCTTCCATGCTGTATTTGCTGAGAATTTTTACCTTGCTGTAATAGTCAAAAAAATTATCCTCAGGACCGATTGTCTGGTACTGTTTGTCGGCTTTCATAGAAACCATATCGCCATCTTTTGTAACGATGTAGCAGTACCCCTCATCATCGTAGATATCTTCGAACAGAATATTGCTTAAGGTACCTACATTGTAGGAGCCGCAGAGCACTCCTGCCACTTTGTCGTGCCGGTAAACAGGAACGCACAGAATCACACGGTCCTCCCCGTCAACCTTGCTTTCTACCGGATCACTTAAGGTTCTCTTTCCCTTCATGGCTTCCTGAAAGTATTCCCGGCTGCTCACCACTTTTTCAACACCGTTGTCATAAGTGGCATTTCCATACTCATCAATGATGGCCATCCTCTCAAAACCACTGTCTTCATAAAGATACCGGACAATCTCCATGGCATTTTCCCCGGTAATCTCATCCTGACTTCCAATAAACCGGGCAATTGCCTCCATATAACCATAATGGGTATCGATTACGGATTTCAAATGATAGCTTTGCCGCTCAACGTGGTTCTCAATGGTGTTCTGGATATTATTCTCCACATCCTTCTCTACATAAATGAAAAAAACTGCAATGCAAAGCACCATAAATACCAGAAATGCAATACCTGCTTTCACAAAAATGTAAACATCGGACTGCTCTTTTTCTCTCATCCCCAAACGCTCCTGTCACTGATTTTGTCCCCTATTTGAGAAAACATATGCTTCATTATACATGGAAAAGCAACATTATTCAACTAAACACTTTCTTTTTTCAATCTATTCCGACAGAAGCTGATACCAATTATGCCATTCCCAGCAGAATTCCGATCAGGTGCACAGCCAGAGCCGCAATCCAGGCAATGACACACTGTCCCACTGCCACACCGGCAGCCCATTTTCCACCAAGCTCTCTCTTGATGGATGCCACAGCAGCCACGCACGGGGTGTATAGCAGACAGAAAGCCAGAAGGCTTGCAGCCGCCAGCGGAGTCAGCATGGAAGTAAGGGCTGCTGTACTTCCAAACAGAATGGACAGTGTGGAAACCACGCTCTCCTTTGCCATAAATCCGGTGATCAGAGCTGTGGAAATCCTCCAGTCGCCGAAACCGAGCGGCGCAAATACCGGAGCAATGACACCTGCTGCTACCGCAAGGATGCTGTCTTTGGAATCACTCACAATATTCAGATGTGTATCAAAGGTCTGCAGGAACCAGATGATAATGGTCGCCACAAAAATAACCGTGAATGCTCTCTGAAGAAAATCCTTTGCTTTGTCCCAGAGCAGATGTCCCACGTTTTTTGCACCTGGCATGCGGTAATTTGGAAGCTCCATAACAAAAGGAACAGCCTCTCCCTTGAACATGGTCTTTCCAAACAAAAGTGCCATCAGGATTCCCATGACGATTCCGCCAAAATACAGTGCGATCATTACCAGTGCACCATGTTTCGGGAAAAATGCAGCCGTAAAAAATGCATAAATCGGCAGCTTTGCAGAGCAGCTCATAAACGGAGTGAGCAGGATCGTCATCTTTCGGTCACGTTCTGACGGCAAAGTACGGCTTGCCATGACACCGGGCACCGTACAGCCAAAGCCGATCAGCATCGGCACGATGCTTCGACCGGAAAGCCCGATCTTTCTCAGAAGCTTATCCATCACAAAAGCCACTCGCGCCATATATCCGCTGTCTTCCAGCAAAGATAAAAAGAAAAACAAGGTCACAATAACAGGCAGGAAGCTTAATACACTGCCAACGCCGTTAAAAATACCATCAATTACCAGGGAATGAAGGGCACTGTTCACATTCCAGGATGTCATCGCCGCATCCACTACATTGGTAAGCCAGTCGATTCCCATTTCCAGAAGGTCTGACAGCCCGGCTCCGATCACACTGAAGGTGAGCCAGAACACAAGTCCCATGATTCCCACAAAACAGGGAATTGCCGTAAACTTTCCGGTGAGGATCTGGTCCATTTTCACACTGCGCAGATGCTCCTTGCTCTCATGAGGCTTGATCACAGTCTCCTCGCAGACCTTTTCAATAAAATCAAAACGCATATGAGCAATGGCCGCAGCCCGGTCGAGGCCGCGCTCTTTTTCCATCTGAGTGACGATGTGCTCCAGCGTCTCTTTTTCGTTTTTATCCAGATCCAGATGCTCCAGGATCAGTTCATCGCCCTCAGCCAGCTTGCTTGCCGCAAACCGTACTGGAATCCCGGCTTTCTCAGCATGATCTTCTATCAGATGCATGATGCCGTGAAGACATCTGTGCACTGCTCCTCCATCCTCATTGGCATCGCAGAAATCCATTCGTTTCGGGCGTTCCTGATATTTTGCCACGTGAATCGCATGGGCGATCAGCTCGTCGATACCTTCATTCTTAGCCGCGGAAATTGGAACGACAGGAATACCAAGCATCTCCTCCATCTGGTTTACCAGGATGGAACCTCCGTTTTCCCGCACCTCATCCATCATATTCAAAGCCAGCACCATGGGAATCCCCAATTCCATCAGCTGCATGGTCAGGTACAGGTTTCGCTCTATATTTGTGGCATCCACAATGTTGATGATTCCCTTCGGATGCTCATTCAGTACAAAATTTCGGGTCACGATTTCCTCACTGGTATACGGTGACATGGAATAAATTCCCGGCAGATCCGTAACAAGGGTATTTGGCTTTCCTTTGATGGAGCCGTCCTTTCGATCCACCGTCACACCGGGGAAATTTCCCACATGCTGGTTTGACCCGGTAAGCTGATTAAACAGGGTCGTTTTTCCGCAGTTCTGATTTCCGGCAAGGGCAAAAGTAATGGTTTCTCCTTCCGGAAGGGGATTCTCATTTGCTTTTTCATGATATTTTCCCCCTTCTCCCAGACCCGGATGAGGGATGACCTTTTTCCGGCTGCGGGGCTTCTCGCTCTGTGCCTCTCTCACATTTTCAATCTCAATTTTTTCCGCATCCGCCAGACGCAGCGTGAGCTCATAGCTGTGTATACGAAGTTCCACCGGATCCCCCATGGGCGCGTACTTTACCATAGTTACGTCCGCCATCGGGATAAGCCCCATGTCCAGAAAGTGCTGGCGCAATGCCCCTTCTCCGCCAACGGAAAGTACCGTGGCTGTTTTGCCGATTGGAAGGTCTTTCAGTGTCATATGTAACATCCTCTTTCCTATAAATAATAGCAACTTTTGTTAGGCCGTGTAATTGATAATTTTTATCATCTACCAGGAGTTAGTGTATGCTAATTATTGAAATTTGTCAAGATATATACCAAAAAAATTGTAAAAATCAGCTGCTACAGTTTCCCGTTTCTCCAGATAACTTTTGCAGGGGTATCCGGATGCTCTCCGATAAATTTCTGCATCCAGATCATATCCAGCCATCGTCCGAACTTGTACCCGCATTTTTCAAAATGTGCCACTGTCCGATACCCCATTTTTCTGTGAAATGCCTCGCTGGGTTCGTTTGGAAAGGTAATACATGCATTGAGGTTCTGAATATTCTGCTCTTTCAGAAGTTTCTCGAGTTCCTCATACAGTGCCTTCCCGATTCCCTTTCCATGGCAATCCCTGTCCACATAGACTGTAGTCTCTACTGCCCAGTCATAGGCCGCCCTTCCTTTAAAAGTGCCGGCATAGGCATATCCAACGATTTTTCCATCCTCCTGCGCCACAAGATAAGGATAATTTTCCAGAATCTTTTCCACCCTTCCGGTAAACTCTTCTTCTGTCGGCATCACGTACTCAAACGTAATATCCGTTTCTTCCACATAATATCGGTAAATTTCCATAATCCCGGCAATGTCCTCTTTTTTTACATCACGTATTTCCATCGTACTGTTCCTCTTCTTCTGTTTTTTTTGTATAAGAATACTGGAAAAAACATCTCCTGTAAAGTGATAAATTTTATTGACAAGGACCGGAAAATCTGCTAGAGTATGCTGTAAAGTTTCCCATGTGTAGCCAGTTCCGGTTATATGTGGGTTTTTTTCTCCATGTTTTTGGAAAAAATAAAATCTACGGAGGATAAAAATGGATTACAGTTTCCTGTTTTTCCTGAACAGCGTCCTGTTGGGCGTTGGACTTGCGATGGATGCCTTCTCCGTATCCCTCGCAAACGGTTTGCATGAACCCAAAATGAGGATGAATAAAATGTGTGGAATCGCCGGTATTTTTGCCGGTTTCCAGGCTCTCATGCCGATGGCTGGCTGGATCTGTGTCCACACCATCCTGGAATATTTTGAAGCCTTTCGGAAATTCATTCCCTGGATAGCACTGATTCTGCTTTGTTATATCGGGGGAGAGATGCTGATCGGGGGCATCCGTCACCATGACAGCGAGGAAGAATCCGTTGGAGTAGGCCTTCGCGTTCTTCTGATCCAGGGTATTGCCACTTCTATTGACGCTCTGTCTGTGGGCTTTACCATTGCTGATTATGACTGGCTCATGGCACTTATCTGTTCCCTGATCATTGCTGCCGTTACCTTTGTCATCTGTATGGCAGGCCTTGTTCTGGGAAAAAAATTCGGCACAAAGCTTTCCGGGAAGGCAGAAATCCTCGGCGGTGTCATACTCATTGCCATTGGAGTGGAAATCTTTCTGAGCAATATTTTATAAAGGAGATGTTCGTATGCTGATACCTGTTGTTCTTTTTATTGTTGGACTTATCCTGCTGATCAAGGGAGGCGACTGGTTTGTGGAGGGAGCCACAGGAATTGCCCACCGCTTCCATGTGCCTGAGCTTTTGATCGGCGCCACCGTGGTCTCCATCGGAACCACCCTTCCGGAGGTCATGGTTTCCGCCACCTCTGCACTGGGAGGACACGGAGAAATCGCTTATGGAAATGCCCTGGGCTCCATCATCTGCAATACTGCCCTGATCGCGGCACTGACCATTGCGATCCGTCCTTCTGAGACGGACAGGAAAACCCTGAAAACACCGGTCATCTTTTTCTTCATTGCTGCCGCCATTTATACAGTGGTTGCCTATACTACCGGACGTTTTTCAAGAGGTGTGGGCATCCTCCTGCTGGCTGTCTTTGTAATTTACGTAATTATCAAT
>JALERH010000013.1 GCA_022764275.1 Blautia sp.
GGGTATAAAAGAGTTCTTTTTATAGTTCATAGAAATCGAATTGCACAGCAGGCTAAAGATTCTTTCGAAAGAGTATTTGGTGACCAGATAAGGACCGGTATGGTTTCTGGCACAGCAGGAACGGAGAAAGGATATCATGCAGATTATGTATTTGCTACTGTACAGACTTTAAGCAAATGGGAAAATTTACATAGGTTTCCGAGAAATTATTTCGAATGCTGTATTTATGATGAGGCTCATCATACCAGTGCGGGAAGCTATAAGAGAGTCCTGGATTATTTTACTCCGAAATTCACTCTTGGTATGACTGCTACGCCGGATAAGAGAGATGATAATCTGGAGGGGAGAAATATCTATGAGATTTTTGACCATAATATAGCCTACGAAATCAGACTGCAGCAGGCGATGGAAGAAGATCTACTTTGTCCTTTCCATTATTTTGGCATTACGGATCTGGCTATGATTTCTGATGAGGGAAAAACAAAAGAAGAGCAGCTGGAGAATTTTCGCTTTTTAACGAGTGAAGAACGTGCGAGATATGTAATGGAGCAAGCTGAGTATTATGGGCATTCCGGAGATCGTGTAAAAGGGTTGATCTTTTGCAGTCGGATTGAAGAAGCGAAAGAATTATCCAGGAGATTTAATGAGCTGGGATTGAAAACGGTTGCCCTGAGCGGAGCTGATTCTGAGGAAAAAAGATCGAAATCTATAGAACTTTTGGTAAAAGATGTGGAAGTGGATGAAAGAGGACATGTGATTTCAGATGAGGAATATCTTGATTATATTCTCAGTGTTGACATTTTTTCAGAAGGAACAGATATTGTTGAGATAAATCAAGTGATAATGCTACGTCCTACACAATCTCCGATTGTTTTTATTCAGCAGATAGGACGAGGCCTTCGAAAAGCATTGGGAAAAGATTATGTGGTAATTCTTGATTTTATTGGCAATTACCAGAACAACTTTATGATTCCCATTGCTTTGTCTGGGGACAGAACTTACAATAAAGACAATATCCGAAGATACTTGTTGGAAGGATGCAGAATGATACCGGGTTCCAGTACGATTCACTTCGATGAAATCAGCAGAAAAAGGATATTTGCAGCGATAGATAATGCCAATTTCAGTGATATTAAACTGATTAAAGAACAATATCTGAATTTGAAAAATAAGATTGGACGCATTCCTGCATTAAAAGATTTTGATGATTACGGAGAGATGGATGTGCTTCGTATTTTTGATAATGCAAGTTTGGGGTCTTATTATAAATTTCTGGTAAAATATGAAAAAGAGTACACAGTTCGCCTTTCCAAACAGGAAGAAAAGGTGGTTGAATTTATTTCTAAAAAA
Source organism: Blautia sp. (assembly GCA_022764275.1). Taxonomy (GTDB): domain Bacteria; phylum Bacillota; class Clostridia; order Lachnospirales; family Lachnospiraceae; genus Blautia_A. The sequence goes on from JALERH010000013.1 coordinate 1,351, forward strand.
CTGGCCAGTGGCAAGAGAATTCAGGAACTGCAATTGCTGAAGAGAATGCTTGTATATAGTCATGGGCTGGCAAAGGCAGGATTATTGGAAAATTTAAAAAATGATTTAAAGGTCTCTTATGGCATAGATATGGGGGAAAATCAAAAAGATAACATTGTGAATGTCATGACCAATGAGTTTCCTGCTGGAGCTGGAAAGAAAACGTATGAAGAATGTATTTTTATCGAAAAGGATAGGGAACAGGATGATTATGTTATATCGAAATCTTTCCAGGAGATGCTGAAAAATGATGAGTTTTATGATATCGTGAAAGAACTGGTAGAATTTGGAATTGCGAGATATAAGAGAGATTATGCCAATACTTACGACAATACAGATTTTGTATTGTATCAAAAGTATACCTATGAAGATGTATGCCGATTGCTAAACTGGGAAGCGAATGAAGTGCCGCTGAATATTGGTGGGTATAAGTATGATAAGAAGACAAAGACTTTTCCCGTGTTCATTAATTATGACAAGGCGGAGAACATTTCAGATACAACAAAATACGAGGATCATTTCACCAGCAACAATAGTCTGATTGCGATTTCAAAATCCGGACGAAGCATGATGTCGGAGGATGTTCAGAATTTTCTGAATGCCAGGAAACGAGGAATTCAGGTAGATTTGTTCGTGAGAAAGAATAAAGATGATAAGATATCGAAAGAATTTTACTATCTCGGTCACATGACAGCAAGCGGCCGGGCTGAGGAATTTGTTATGGCAAATACCAATAAAACGGCTGTTGAGATTGAATGGATTCTGGATCAACCGGTAAGGGAGGACATATACGAATATATCGTAAATTCATAGAAAATGAAGACAGTAAAAGTAGTAGCGGCAGTTATCTGTGACAGCATAAAAGACAAAAATAAAATATTTGCTGCTGCCCGTGGATATGGAGAATTCAAGGGCGGATGGGAATTCCCGGGAGGCAAGATCGAAGAGGGCGAGACACCTCAGCAGGCTCTTAAACGTGAAATTAAGGAAGAACTGGACGCTGAGGTCGCGGTCTATGACTTGATTAAGACAATTGAATACGATTACCCAACTTTCCATCTTTCAATGGATTGCTTTTGGTGTGAAGTAAAGGAAGGACATCTGACTTTAAAAGAGGCGGAAGCGGCAAAATGGCTGACAGTAGATACTCTGGATTCGGTAGAGTGGCTTCCGGCAGATTTGGGCCTGATTGATGAGATCAGAAAAGCGATGGGGTCCGGAAAAGAGGTAAATCATAATATGAAAAACAGGATGCAGACAGTGAAAAAATAGATACATTGACAGAGGCACTGGCTGCGCTGGAGAACGCATCCGATGTAATTAATGATGTGGTGATGAATGAACTTTAAAAGCGAGGTACGATATGGAATATAAATTCTGGGGATGGGAACAGGCAAATGTTCCGGCAATTACAAACCAATACAAGGGAATACATACACCTGTTGACTTATATGACGCGCTTTCGGAAATATGGTGTGCAGACACCTGTGCACCGAGGATGAGACAGAACTGGACGCCGGAAAATAAAACATTGGGACAGTGCTCCATCACGGCATTTCTGGCGCAGGACATTTTTGGCGGTAAGGTGTTTGGAGTACTGCGTCCGGGCGGAAATTATCATTGCTACAATGTCATCGGAGAATGCAGGTTTGATCTGACGAGTGAACAGTTTGGCAGTGAAGTTCTTGTGTATGAAGGAAACCCGGAGCAGTTCAGGGAAGTCCATTTTGCCAAAGAGGAAAAACGACTGAGATACGAATATCTGAAGAAAAAACTGGAAGAATTATGCGGAAATGATTCTTCGGAAATAAAGGCAGATTAGGAGTTATGCCCGTGTAGTACAGTCCTATTTTACTGACATGACAAATGAAGAGTATGCGGCTTTTGGTGTGAAGAACTGTGCCATTGTAAGATATGATTTTTGAATAAGAGAATCAGGCAGCGTGGACTGGAGATGATTTGAAATGAAATTCTTTAAGAAAAAAACAGACAAGAAAACCTACGATAAAGAGAACCAAAAACCGGTCATCAAATGCAGTATATGCAACGGGGAACAGGTTGCCGGTTTTCAGGATATCCGAACCGGAAGCTTTATGGAGGTAATGCTGATCCGCGGAAATGAGGATGTAGAACATTTCAAAGAGCAGTATGGGATTACGGGAGAAATAAGAAATATTTACTGATGTAACAGATTATAAGATGTGACGGAACAGGAAAGCTATTATTATTGACATGGGTGCCTGAAAAGGAACATAAAAATCACAAAACAGAGGGGGAAGTCAAATGATAAGGATTGCAATTGTAGAGGATGACCGTGTCTGTGCCGGAACATTGCAGGAGTATCTCTGCCGTTATGAGAAAGAGAGTGGGGAGATGATTCAGAGTACACTGTTTGAAGATGGGGAAGATATCGCGGTTGGTTACCGTGCAGAATACGATATTATTCTGATGGATATTGAAATGCAGTTTATGGATGGTATGTCTGCGGCCGAGGCCATACGGAAAGTGGATGAAGAAGTTACCATCATTTTTATTACCAACATGGCACAGTATGCAATCCGGGGATATTCTGTCAATGCCCTGGACTATGTGCTTAAGCCAGTGTCGTATTTTGCTTTTTCCCAGCGGCTCGACCGCGCAGTCAGCCGACTGCGAAAAAAAGAAAAGCACTACGTTGTGATTAAATTCAGGGGAGGAAGCAAAAAAATAGTAGCGGATGATATTTATTATATCGAAAGTCAGGGACATAATCTGCATTTTCATACAAAGCAGGGAACAGAAGAAACTGTGGGAACGATCAAAGAGATGGAAGAAAAGCTGGAACCTCTTCATTTCTGCAGATGTAATAATGGATATCTGGTAAATCTGGAGCACGTGGAGGGGATAAGAGAAGGTATGGTGAAAGTGGGAGATGATATGCTTACCATCAGCAGGCCGAGAAAAAAAGTATTTCAGGAGACTCTGGCAGCTTATATGAGTGAGGTGGTTCTCTGATGTTTGCAGAAGTAATTCCAAATATCCCGAGATTCTACACAGCACTGGCGGAATGGGCTGCCTGTGTGGTATATATCATGCTTTTAAAACGAAATGTTTCCCGGTCAAAAACAGCAGGAATTCTCGCAGGGGGACTGGCAGTTCAGATTCTCATACAGCTTCTGGCTGGAAAACTCCCGGAAATTTTGTGGATTCCCGGCATGCTGACTGCTATTGGTGCAATGATCGGCCTGATACAGATTTGCTGCAGGCTGCCCTGGAAAGATGCGGTATATAATGGAGTAAGAGCATTTTTGCTGGCAGAGCTGGTTGCGTCTCTGGAGTGGCAGCTTTATCATTTTATGACTTATGGAAAACCAGGAGACACGATTCTGGTACAGGGGCTTTATCTGGTTGTGGTTTACAGCGTTGGATTTGTGCTGGCATACATACTGGAAAAACGAGTGCTGGTGGAGGAAAGCATTCTGCGGGTTTCTATGCGGGAACTGGTCTCTGCCGTGATGATCGGTGTAGTGGCATTTGCTCTGAGTAACTTAAGCTTCGTTTATGAAAACACACCGTTCAGCAGTCGGTTTGAGACGGAGGTGTTTAATATCCGTACCCTGATGGATCTGGCGGGATTTACGATTTTATATGCTTATCATGCAATGCTCAATGAGTTTCATCTGCGGTATGAGAGGGATACCATGGAAAATATGCTGCAGAATCAGCTGATGCAATATAAGCTTTCCAGAGAAAGTATTGATCTGGTCAACCGGAAATACCATGATTTGAAACATCAGATTGCGGTTCTCAGATCCGAAAGCAGTGAAGAAAAGCGAAATAAGTATCTGGACGAGATGGAAAGTGAGATTCAGGTTTATGAGGCGCAGAATAAAACCGGAAACAGTATTCTGGATACTGTTCTCACTTCCAAAAGCCTGTACTGTATGAAGCATCAGATTGGCATTACCTCCGTTGCAGATGGAACACTTCTGAATTTCATGGATGTTATGGACATCTGTACGATTTTTGGAAATGCATTGGACAATGCCATTGAATGTGAGCTGAAGATTCCTGAAAAGGAGAAGCGGCTGATTCATCTGACAGTATCTGCACAAAAAGAGTTTCTGATAATGAATTTTGAGAATTACTGCGAAGAGGAACTGGTTTTAAAGGAAGGTCTGCCGCTGACTTCCAAAAAAGATCATGCCTACCACGGCTTTGGGGTCAAAAGCATCCAGCAGTGTGCAAAAAAATATGGCGGGACACTGAGCATCAGTAAAGAAAAAAACTGGTTCCGTTTACTGGTCATGATACCGATACCGGAAAAGTAACCTTTCGGGGTTACTTTTTTGTTTAGAAGAGTTGAATAAAAAATAAAAATAAAAATTGTGCAATATAAACAAAAATGAAAATGAAGATAGAAATAAAAAGTCGAAAGTGTGCAATTTATGAAGGAAACACAACAGTTTATGCGTAAAATGTGTAAGAAAAAAGCTTTTATGATATAGTCTTCTCAACGAAATGACCGGGAATGCATGAAAGATGCAGAAAACCGGAAGAAGGAGGAGAAAATGGTAAATTTATTGGCACGCCTGTTAGGACCAATCTTTACAGGCCTGGGAGTCAGCGAGGCAGACTTGCTGTCCTATCTGACGCAGTTAAAGGGATACGTTTATGTAATCCTGGCTGCACTGGTTGCTATGGTTGTAGTTCTGATCGCAGCAACGAAAGCAAAAAAGGGCTTCAAGCATGTGGTACGCTGGGAAGCGGTAATGGCATTTTTACTTGTAGTTATTGTTATGGTGAACGTGATCTGTTATGGACCGATGTACACCAATGTTTCCGGTTTCCTGAATGCATCAAAGGTAAATCTTTCTGAGGAAACTGTAACACAGAGCAAAGACATGATCAAACGCATCGGTGAGGAAGGCTTTGTCCTGGCGAAGAATGATGGAATTCTTCCACTTGATTCCGATGTGAAAACTCTGAATGTATTCGGATGGGATTCCACAAACCCGCTGTTCGGCGGTACAGGATCCGGTTCTTCCGATTCATCAAAAGCAGTTGGAATTCTGCAGTCTCTGGCAGACGCAGGATACACTACAAATGAAACCCTGACCAATATGTATACGGAATACCGTTCAGACCGCCCTGGAATTGGTATGGGCGAGCAGGACTGGACACTTCCGGAGCCAACCGTAGATGCTTATACAGATGAGATCATGACCGAAGCAAAAGAGTTTTCCGATACCGCAGTCATCGTAATCGGACGTTCTGGTGGAGAAGGTGCAGACCTTCCTATGGATATGAACGCTGTAATCAACGGTACATATAATCCGGCAGAAGAGATTTCCGCAGCACCGTCAAACTATAATTATATGAATGCATCTTATACAAACAATGGAAACTATGATGATTTCGAAGAAGGAGAATCTTACCTGGAACTGTCCAGAACAGAGGAGGACATGATTGAAAAGGTATGCTCCGAATTCGATGATGTTGTTGTAGTCATTAATGCAAACAATACAATGGAGCTTGGCTGGGTAGATGAGTATGAGCAGATTGGTGCCGTAATTCTGGCTCCCGGCGCAGGTGCGACCGGATTTGCAGCACTTGGTGAGATCATCAATGGTACCGTAAATCCTTCCGGTAAGACGGTAGATACCTATGTAAAAGATCTGATGGAAACTCCATATATCAACAACATCGGTAATCTGGCTTACACAAACGTGGATGACTTAAAACAGCAGATTGCGGCAGCTGATGGCGCATATGAAGGAAATATTGCATTTGCAAACTACGTGGAAGGCATCTATGTAGGATACAAGTTCTACGAGACTGCAGCAGAGGAAGGTCTGATCAAGTATGAGGACTACGTACAGTATCCGTTTGGATATGGCTTAAGCTATACAACATTTGAAAAGAAAATTGAGAATTTCAAAGACAATGGAGATAACATTACATTTGATGTAGTGGTAACCAATACCGGCGATGTGGCAGGAAAAGACGTTGCTGAGATTTATTTTACCCCGCCATATACAAATGGTGGAATTGAGAAAGCTTCCGTAAATCTGGTTCAGTTTGAAAAGACCGGACTGATTGAGCCAGGTGCTTCTGAAACTTTATCCTTTGACATCAGCAAGGAGGAAATGGCTTCCTACGATTCTGAAGAGATCAAAGTAACTGGCGGTGGTTATATCCTGGAAAAGGGAGAATACACCATTTCCGTCCGTTCTGATTCTCATACTGTAGATGCAGAGGAAAGCTTCAAGGTAGAAGAGGACATTGATTACAGCAAAGAAGGACGTTCCAGTGACGAGACTGCAGCCGTAAATCATTTTGAAGATTATTCCCGCGGAGATTTCGTACAGCTTTCCCGTAAGGATAAATTTGCAAACTATGATGAGGCATGCGGAGAACTGAAGGAAGAGCAGTTTGAAATGTCTGATGAGACAAGAGCTGCAGTGGAAGCAAATACTTTCAGCATTTATGATGGAACAAAGGACAATAATGATGCAGATGAAATGCCTGCAATGGGAGAAAAGAACGAACTTAGTCTTTTTGATTTAAAGGGTGCATCCTATGATGATGAGAAATGGGAACAGCTTCTGGATCAGTTAAGTTTTGAAGATATGGCCACGATGATCAACATCGGAGGATGGCAGACAGCAGCCATTGATTCTGTCGGAAAGATTGCAACTTCTGACTGTGACGGACCTGCCGGACTGAACAACTTTATTACTCAGGCGTATGGAACAGCCTATCCATCTGAGATTCTGATGGCACAGACCTGGAACAAACAGCTGGCTTATGAGATTGGACAGGCAATGGGACAGGAATATGAAGATGCCAATAACTTTGGATGGTATGGGCCTGCTATGAACACACACCGCAGTGCGTTTGCAGGACGTAACTTTGAATACTACTCAGAAGACGGAGTTCTGGGAGGATATATGGCAGCAAATCAGATCAACGGTGCAGCAGAGCATGGCGTATATGCATACATCAAGCATTTCGCACTGAATGACCAGGAAACAAACCGCTGCAGCTTCCTGTTGACATTTGCTTCTGAGCAGGCAATCCGTGAGATTTATCTGAAGCCATTTGAACTGGCAGTAAAAGGATTTAACGGAACAGCACAGGCAGTAATGTCTTCCTTTAACTGGATCGGAACAGAGCCAAGCTGCTCCAATCCGAATCTTTTAATTGACGTTCTCAGAAACGAGTGGGGATTTGTGGGTATGGTAGAAACCGACTATAACGGTTCTTACGGATATATGATCACAGATCACTGTATTCGCAGTGGAAATGATCTGATGCTCGGTTTCGGCAGCGCAGAATCTAATGTGTTGGCTGATCAGAGTGCAACTGCAGTAAAAGCAATGCGTCAGTCCTGCAAAAATATCATGTACACTATTGTGAACAGCGGATATTATGCAGGGGAGGAAGATCCTACAGGCGGACTTTCCAATATGGACAGGATATTCCTCACAGTAGATATTATCAGCGGCATTGTAATCGTTGGTATTTCAGCATTGGTAGTGGTACGCTATCTGAGAAAAAGAAAGAAAGCAGTAAACGAAGCAGAGTAAAGTTTTTTCAGGGGACTGTCGCATTTCATTAATACGATGGTCCCTTTGAGAAACGGAGGAAAATAATGGAAGTAAAGGATATCATTTCAAAACTTACAATAGAAGAAAAAGCGGCATTGTTAAGCGGAAAAAATGAGTGGGAATCAAGAGATATCCCAAGGCTGGGTGTGCCATCCATCACCTTTTCGGACGGGCCTCACGGACTCCGTCGTCAGGAGGGAGCAGGTGACCACCTGGGGCTGAACGCTTCTCTTCCTGCGACATGCTTCCCTACTGCTGCGACAACGGCCAACAGCTGGGATATCAGTCTGGGCGAAAAAATCGGAGAAGCTCTGGGGGAGGAAGCGGTTGCCCAGGGTGTAGACGTGGTGCTTGGACCGGGACTGAATATGAAACGTTCTCCTCTGTGCGGAAGAAACTTTGAATATTTTTCAGAAGATCCCATTCTTGCGGGCAAAATGGCTGCTGCATATGTAAGGGGAATTCAGAGCAGACATGTATATGCATGTCCCAAGCATTTTGCAGTAAATTCCAGAGAATCCCGCCGCATGGCGATGAATGCGGTGGTAGATGAACGCACCCTCCGGGAAATTTATCTGACTGCTTTTGAGATTGCGGTTAAAGAGGGAAAAGCAAAGTCGATCATGTCGTCCTACAATGAGGTCAATGGAAAGTATGCCAATGAAAATCAGCATTTGCTCGTGGACATTCTGAGAAAGGAATGGGGCTTTGACGGGATTGTCGTTACAGACTGGGGAGCAAGCAACGACCACACCGAAGGTGTGAAATGCCAGTCTAATGTAGAAATGCCGAATCCGGGTCTGGACTCAGCCAGAGAACTGCTTGCATCTCTGAAACTGGGAAAAATCACGGAAGAGGAAATCGACCGGGCGATCGAACCGATCATTGAGGCGGCTGTTTATTTCAAAGAGAACAAGAAAAAAGATTTTAATAAAGAAGCCCATCACAGGATTGCACGCCAGGCAGCCGTGGAGAGTGCGGTGCTTCTGAAAAATGAAAAGAATATTCTGCCGCTGAAGGATGGAACAAAGGTTGCGCTGCGCGGACCATTTGTGAATAAGCCAAGATATCAGGGTGCCGGTTCCTCTCAGGTAAATGCAACGAAAGTTGAGACAATTGCGGAAGTAATAAAAAATTACGATCTGGAAATCGTGGAGGATCCAAAAGCTGCTGATGTTGTGCTTTTCTTCTTCGGACTTGATGAAATCGCGGAGTCTGAGGGGGCAGACAGAACTTCTATGGATATTCCGGAGTATCAGATCAGAGAGTTGGAGGAACTTGCAGTTCTGAATTCCAATATAGTCGGTGTGATGTCTGCCGGTTCTGCAGTAAAGATGCCCTGGCTGAATAAGCTGACGGCGCTTCTTCACGGATATCTGACTGGACAGGCAGGTGCCAGCGCACTTCTTGACCTTATTACAGGAAAAGAGATACCGACAGGAAAACTGGCAGAATCCTATCCGTTTGCTTATGCAGACTGCTCCATGTTTAATTACGCAGACGAGAAATACAGAAACCTTCAGTACCGGGAAGGACCGTTCATTGGCTACCGGTATTATGACACAGCAGATATTGCCGTACAGTTCCCGTTTGGATACGGACTTTCCTATACCACCTTTGCCTATGATTCCCTTGTTCTGACAAAGGAAGGCGTGCGCTTCACCATTACGAATACAGGAATGCGGGCAGGAGCTGAAATCGCACAGCTTTACGTGGGCAAAAAAGAGTCAAAGCTTGTCAGACCGAAAAAAGAACTGAAGGGCTTTACGAAGGTATGGCTGGAGGCAGGAGAATCCAAAGAGGTTGAGATTAGATTTGATGATAAAACCTTCCGCTATTTTAATACAAAAACAGATCAGTGGGAGATAGAGGGTGGTGTCTATACCATAATGATTGGGGCATCCTCAGCAGATATCCGCCTTTCCGGGGAAATGGAAAAGCAGGGTACCACAGATGTGCTTCCGTATGATATCGAAAAGCTTCCCAGCTATAAATCAGGCCTTGTGCGAAATGTTCATTACGAGGAATTCCAGCTGTTTTACGGCGATGTCCTTCCTGAAGAAAAAGTAGGCCTTCTGGATATCAATGATGCACTCTGCCAGATGAAATATGCGAAGAGCGGCATTTGCCGCCTTGTATACAAAATTCTGCAGGGCAAGCTGGACAAGGCAGTGGAAAAAGGTGTACCGGATCTGAATACCCTGTTTATCTACAATATGCCTTTCCGGGCAATCTGTAAGATGACTGGAGGAATGGTTTCCAGAGAAATGGCAGAGTCTATTGTGACAATTGCCAATGGACACTTCTTCCGTGGTGTAGCCGGTGTAATCGGAGGATTTTTCCGAAATATGCGGGCAAATAAAAAATACGAAGCTTTGTTAAAGAACGGGAAATAGGAGGAAGCAGAAAATGAACATATGGAAAGCTTTTGAGACAAAGAATCCAAAGCTTGCAAAATGGGTAAGAGAAGGCGGGCTGTTTGTTATTGTTTCAAATGTGATAACAGTGCTGAAATATTTTATGCTTCAGTTTTTGCCTTATGCATTTGCCGGAATGGGCGACCGGTCCTTTGGATGGCCGGGAATTCCTGTGACGCTGTTTGGAGAAACATTCCAGTGGAATATTTTAGGCTACGATCAGGCTCATGGCGGATTGGCATATTTTATGGCGTATATGACAGCAATGATTCTGGGAGAATGCATCAATTTCCCGATTCAGAAGCTGTTCGTATTCCGCAGCCACGGCAATACGGGCAAACAGATTGCATGGTATGCGGCTGCATTCTGTGTGATCACCTGTATTGTAAATTCCATCAACTGCATCTGGGTTGCAGTGGCAGGAATTTTTGTACCGGATTTCATCTACAACATTGGTACAACCGTACTGAATGGCGGTGTTTCTATGGTTGTATTCTTCTTTGTCAATAAGGTTATTTTCCCGGAAACGCCGAAGGCAGCTGTGGAATGAAACAAAATCGGCAGAAAAACGGGAAAAAAAGTCGGCAGTGCTGCTGTATTGGTCTTGTCCTATTGAAGTAAAAAAACGAAGATGTTACAATAGCCGTAAAGAATTACAAAAGGAGGAAAATTCTTATGAGGAAAATCAAAGCAAAACCAATCACTGCAGAAAGCTTTAAGGGGTATGGAAGCTTTACTGATCTGCTGAATCCGGAAGGATACAGTCTGGGGGATTTTTATCAGGACAGACTTCTGATGCATTT
>JALERH010000020.1 GCA_022764275.1 Blautia sp.
CTGACAAGAGAATATAGATAGAGGGGCAGCCCTCATGTGCAGATAAGGCACTTCGTTATTGGTAGAAATACCAGTGATGAGGTGCCTTTCTTTGCGTTATGGAAAAAGCTGCGAGCCTGTGCTGAAGCAAGTAGGTAAGAGTTGAAGAAATGGAGGAAAACAGATGGCGAAAATGGATGAAAATTTTCCGGATCTCGATGAGTTCCTGGAAGGAAAGAAGAGGCACCTGGTCAGTTATGCGGAGGGAGCGAGGATGTATCAGATCCCATATTACTCTTTTGTGCGGCTGGCGAAGGAAGCGGGAGCGAATACCACGCTTCGGAGAACCTGTGTGATCGATGTGGATATCATTGAAAAATATCTGGAAGAGCATCTGGATACGGCCGACCGAATCGGCCTGGTTAGGGGGTGAAGGTTGTGGCTTATAAGAGAAATGAACTGAATGTGGAGCAGCTGGAGGCGTTGGTCCGGGGACGTGGCAAGAAGTTCGTGAGCCTGAAGGAAGGCGCGGATCTGTACTCTCTGGGGTTGCATTCCTTCCGCGAGATAGCGAAGGACGCGAAGGCGATTTACAAGATTAAGCGCAGAGTGCTGGTGAACACGGAAAAGGTGGACGAGTTTCTGGAAGCCTTTGCATTGGATGATGATTAAGGAGGAGCGCGTAAAATGGGTAAAGTATTAGCAATCACAAACCAAAAGGGAGGAACGGCAAAGACAACGGTTGCCGTGAATCTCGGTGTTGGAATGGTAAGAGAAGGCAAGAAGGTTCTTCTGATCGATGCGGATCCGCAGGGTTCGCTTACAGCCAGCCTGGGCTATGTGGAGCCGGATGATATCGGCATTACGCTGGCCACTGTGATGGAAGAAATAATGAACGATGAAGAAGTGAATCTATTTGGGAATTCTTCATCACAGCGAGGGCGTGGATGTACTTCCGGCGAATATTGAGTTATCCGGACTGGAAGTCGCCCTGGTAAATGTTATGAGCAGAGAAGTGATTTTAAAGAATTATATTGATATGATCCGGGACCGGTATGACTGGATTCTGATTGACTGCATGCCGTCTCTGGGCATGATGACCATCAATGCGCTGGTGGCTGCGGATGAGGTGATCATTCCGGTGCAGACAGCGTACCTGCCGGTGAAGGGACTTTCGATGCTGCTATCCACAATCACGAAGGTGAAGAAAATGTTGAACCGTGATCTTAAGGTCAGAGGCATCGTATTGACGATGGTGGATTTCAGAACGAATTACGCAAAGGATATTGCGGAGACGATCCGGGAGACCTACGGCAGCAAGGTGGGAATCTTTAAGAGTGTGATTCCTTTATCTGTGAAGGCTGCGGAGGCAAGTTCAGAGGGTATCAGCATTTATAAGCACTGTCCGAACAGTAAGGTGGCACTGGCGTTCGCAGATTTGACGAAGGAGGTGCTGGGCTGATGGCTGAAAAGAAATTGAGACCGGGACAGAAGGTAAAGATGGTCAGCGTGGATGAACTCCTGGGCGTATCCGGAGAAGAATCCAGTCTGGAACTGGATATCAGCAGAATCCAGCCGTTTCAGAATCATCCGTTTAAGGTAGTGGGGGCGGTGAAAATCTCTGCAGACATCTCTGCCATAGAACGGTGGGTGAGTGCTGCGTGTGCAGTCGCGAAATGGAATATGGGGGTATTGACATTTGAAAATAATCCGATATTATAGTTGAATAAGCAGAATAGTTTAAGAACGGAAATATTTAGAAAATGCTGATTCTGGTTGATTTTTTCGCTGGATTGAGTATAATATAATTAGAAACAGAAATGTTCTCGATGTAAGAGCATCGTTAAAAGTTGGGCTGCAGATGGAGCAGGATAAATTTCCATCTCTTTAGATGTCTTAACTGGGCATCGAGCCTGGCAGCTTGGATAAAGCTGTAGTCCACGTGGGGGACTTAATGATTTCCACGTCGCTATGGGTATCTTAACTGGGTACCGAGGCTGACAACCAGCAGAAAACTCTTTTTATTAGAAATTTTTAGAGGAGTGTGGTTTTCGTCACACTCCTCTTTTCGTATGAGGTATAAATGACGACAAAGACGGATAAGAAAAAGGCAATACGACAAGATATCATAGATTCAGCTGGTATATATAGTCAGAATCTGGCAGGTAAAGCTTTTCTGTATGTATATGGAGAAGAATTCTTTGAAGTATCCTTTCCTGTAGATCATTTTCTTCATCTGGCAGGTGTAGAAACACATTTATCAGCTAAGGATTTTTATAAGAATGCCAAGAAGGGAAAACTTACAGATAGCCAGTTTTATTTTGATGTAAGGCATCCATATGCCAATGCAAAAAAGAAGCTGCCTTGCTTAAAACGATTACCTGAGCTGACGAATGATACGGTATGTATCCTTAAGGATATACAGACGGTAACAATCATATACAAATTGAGTGTTACAAATCTGGAATTCACTTTGGGACTAACAGAAAATACAGACATTCATGGAAATAAGATTAATGATTTTTTTCTTCCAATGTCATTACGTGTGGAAGACTCTTCTGTGGAAAAAAGTAATGATGGAGATATAGTCGATTTCATTTTTGCCAAGGATGCCAGTAGGGATAAATACGTTTTTTTGTTGGTGGAAGATAAACGTAAATCTATTCCAGAATGTATAAAACATTTGATTAGTCCCAGTTTTTATAACAATGAGACAAATGAATAATTACATAGAATATTGAGTGAAGCATCAGGAAACTGGTGCTTTTTTTGTGCCTGATATACGAAAAAGGAGGGGATGGCCATGGCAGGGAGAAAGCCAAAGCCTACAGCGTTGAAGAAGCTGGAAGGCAATCCAGGAAAAAGAAAACTGAATAGCAAAGAACCTGTTCCTGCAAAAGGAATGCCTGCCTGTCCTGGCTGGTTAATTCCGGAAGCAAAGAAGGAGTGGGAACGCCTGGCTGAACTGATGAATCAGATGGGAGTTCTGACGGAAGTGAATATGGTTGCATTTGCAGCTTATTGTCAGTCTTATGCAAGATGGAAGGAAGCACAGGAGCATATTACTTCCGGTGGTTCCACCTTTGAAACTGAGAAAGGCTATCAGCAGCAGACTCCCTGGGTTGGCATTGCCAATACGAATCAGAAACTGATGCTGCAGGCGGCTGCTGAGTTTGGGCTGACCCTTCATCCAGAAGCAGGATTGTTGCTGCAACCGGTAAAAATAAGGAACCGGAGGATGAAATGGAGGCATTGCTTGGGGGTGATTCTTAATGGCTGAAAAGAGACCGGCAGGTTATCCTAAGCTGAAGAATTACAAACCTTCCAAGTTTATGCTTCCAACTTCTCATTATGATAAAGCAAAAGCAGACAGGGCTGTGACCTTTATTGAAAACCTCTGCCATACCAAAGGCAAATGGGCAGGAAAAAGATTCTGGCTGCTTCCCTGGCAGTAGCGGTTGCCCTTTATCTTCTCTATGCGGACAATGAACCTTCAGCAGAGGTTTACAGTGCGGCAGCTGACAGACAGCAGGCATCTATTGTATTTGATGTTGCAAGGCAGATGGTGGAGATGTCACCGGCTCTGATGAAGAGAAGCAAGCTGATGTCAGTTACCAAGCGGATCGCCAGCTATACGATGTTCTTACCAAGTACAGTTCTGATGCGAGGCAGAATCCTTTGCGTTTCATTATCACAACTGCCGGAAACGACCGAAATTCCATTGCTTTTGAATTGCATACCAAGGCGGTTGATATCCTGGAGGGAAGGCGTGTGGATCCGACCTTTTATCCTGTGGTCTACGGTCTGAAAGACGGAGAAGACTGGGAGGATGAAGCAAACTGGTATAAAGTAAATCCTTCTCTTGGCTACACGGTGGATATTGAAAGGCTCCGTGATGCCTACCGGGAGGCAAAGCAGAACCTGGCAGATGAGATCACCTTTAAGTGGCTCAGAATGAACATGTGGATATCCAGTAGATGGATGGGACCAGCGTGACGATGTACTGGAGAGATGGGCACTTTGGCATCTGCGGTAGAAATTTTGAATACGCAGATGACGACAAGTGTGCTATGTGGAAGTATGCGCATGAGAATGGAATTCATGAGAGGGTAGCCGAAATACTCTGCCGAATATTGCAATTCAGGGTGAATTCTGTGGATGACAGTGTTGATGCTCTTCTTGAGAGAGCAAAGGGAAAATATGCATCCGGCATGAATAAGGAGGAATTAGTAATGGCTGAGAAAATGCTGGTAACGCAGGCATAGAGATATGCTGAAATCCATGAGAAAGGTTTCGTGCTAAACCGGTTGACGTGGAGTAAACCTCATGGCTGTGTTGCAGGCATTTTAAAAACCAAATCCTTAATACTACTTATTAAAAACGCTTTTCTAAGAGAAAAATCTCTTGGGAAGGTGTTCTTTTTTCGTTGATGGACCCTTCTAAGCGGCTTCGATGTAAAGGGTTAATGAGCAATTGCATCAAGAAGGAACTGATGGCATTTGTATCGGACAGCTAATCCTTTAAATTATGTATAACAGATAAAAGAAAAGGAGCGAAGCGCAATGAAAGGCTACAATACAGAAAACGGTTATATGGGATATGTAGACGGAGAGTATCAGCTCTTCGCCAGTGAAGCAGATTACAGGGAATGGTTGGAAGACTAAAAGACTAAAAGGAGGTTACTGTTCACAGGTTAGCTTGCATTAAGAAAACCGATGGTATAGACTGAGATTAGTCAAAAGCCATCGGTTTATCTTTTATCCAAAGATTCTGGATACTCTGTCAAATATATTTGCCGTTTCTTCTTGGCGCATCACAACCAGCATGCTCATGCATTGGCAGAGATAATCGATACTGTCGAAACTCCTGAATGACACGGCCTGCGCCTGTTTCCTCTTATAATTCCTCAAAAGCCGTTCGGCTTCATTATTAGTGGCGGGTACTCTGTGATCATGAAGAAACAG
>JALERH010000055.1 GCA_022764275.1 Blautia sp.
AAAATGATGTCCCATCAATACCGGGGCCTTTGCCGGACAATAATCCATACCGTCCTGAAGCTCATGTGACGGGGTCTTTCTTCGCGGGTCAATTCCCCACTGATTTGCAAGCCATTTGCCATATGTTACGTAAGCGATGGCCAAAATCAGAATGCCGATAATTAAAATTACTACTACGTTCATACTTTCCTTACTCCCTCTTGTGTGTATGTATTCGTGTTTTATTCTTTCTCGCAGGTCAGAAGAATTTTTTATAGCCTTTTATAAGATCCTTTGCCGCCCGGTTCCCCAGGATCTCGTGGTTCTTTAAATCCAGAACCAAAAGGCGTGCCTCTGAATATCCTCGGATTCCAAAACGATAATTTTTAAAAAAACGGAATCGGCAGATATCTTTTTTCAGCTCTTTCGGAACCCCCTGTTCACAGAGGAAAACTCCTGTGATATAGGTATACATATGGTCTTTCTCCATACAGGTTTTTCCTTCCCTGACGATCTCCGGTTCGATGTAATTTACAATCTCTTCCCTGAAGATATCCAGATCCTCCCTGGAAAGTGTCTCACGGCAGGAAAAAAACGTATGCTCATAACAATCTGCACGCCATAATTCTGCCGTTTTCACAAGGACATATTTCGCACTGGTAACATTGAAAGCCGCATATGCATCATAAGCATGCCCGTCAACCTGAAACGGACGGGTAATATCAAACGATTGACGGTATGAATCCAAAAGTTTATCCAGTAATTCCTGTGCTGTCATTCTTTGTCTCCTTTTTACCACATTGCTGTGTCGCTGTTTTAATGATAAAACACTTTATTAGTTTACATCGCCAAAACGAATTTTGCAATATTTTATAGCAGATATGATGAAAAACCGAAATAAGCCAGCTGTATTCTGCTATACGGAGGAAAAAAAGTGAGAAAAATTCTCGATTATAGTTATTGACATCCAATTGATGTAAGCATATACTAACTTTCGTAAGAGACATATGATATTCATGTTATATTTAATGAAAGCAGGTGGAAGGGATGCCTTTATCGATGGCTGAAACTGGTCGGGAAATTCAGATCAGGAAGATTGGTGGAAAGGATGAAACCCGACGTTTTCTGGAAAGCTTGGGTTTTGTCATTGGCGGATTTGTCACGGTTGTATCGGAAATTAACGGGAACCTGATCGTGAAAGTAAAAGATTCCCGTGTGGCGATCAGTAAGGAAATGGCAAATAAGATCATAATCTGAGGAGGGAAGGAAGTATGGCTACATTAAAAGAGGCAAAGTGCGGGCAGACGGTCCGTGTGGTGAAGCTCCATGGGGAGGGCGCTGTGAAGCGCAGAATCATGGATATGGGTATCACCAGAAACACGGAGATTTATATCCGAAAAGTGGCTCCGCTTGGAGATCCGATAGAAGTAACCGTCAGAGGATATGAACTGTCTTTGAGAAAGGCAGATGCGGAAATGGTGGAAGTACAGTAGTACTTATTTTTTTGATTGATAGTTAGTGTTGACTAAATACGGTTTGCATTGCATAATTGGAAAGAGAGGATGCATATGAAAGTGAAAATTGCGCTTGCCGGCAATCCGAACAGCGGAAAAACAACCTTGTTTAACGCGTTGACCGGATCAAATCAGTATGTGGGAAACTGGCCGGGAGTAACGGTGGAGAAAAAAGAGGGAAAAATCAAAGGATACACTGAAAAAGGAGAGGAAGCGGTTCTGGTTGACCTTCCGGGAATTTATTCTCTGTCCCCTTATACACTGGAGGAAGTCGTATCCAGAAACTTTCTCATCGGAGAAAAACCAGATGCCATTATTAACATCATTGATGGTACGAATCTGGAGCGAAACCTTTATCTGACCACACAGCTGACAGAGCTTGGAATTCCGGTCATCATTGCAGTCAACATGATGGACCTGGTAAAAAAGAATGGCGAGGAACTGAATCTTGAAAGACTCGGCAAGGATACCGGATGCAAGGTTGTGGAGATTTCCGCACTGAAAGGCGAAGGAATAGACCAGCTGGCCCAGAGAGCAGTGGCAATTGCCAGAAGCGGTAAAAAAAGTCAGCCGGCACACAGCTTCGAGGGGTGTGTAGAGCATGCTCTCGCACATATTGAGGAAGCAATCATGGGACATGTTGACCCCAGTATGGAGCGCTGGTATGCAGTGAAGCTTTTTGAACGGGATGAAAAGGTGAGAGAAAGCCTGAATCTTGGTAAGGAGCTGATGGACCATATCGAAGAGGACATCGTAAGCTGTGAGAAAGAGATGGATGATGACGCAGAAAGCATCATTACCGGAGAGCGCTACAACTATATCGGAAGCATCATCAATGACTGCTATAAAAAGCGTGTGAAGAAACAGATGTCCATGTCGGATAAAATTGACCGGGTCGTTACAAACCGCTTCCTGGCACTTCCGATTTTTGCAGTTGTGATGTTTGTTGTGTATTATGTATCTGTCACAACCGTGGGAAGCATTTTGACAGACTGGACCAATGATACGCTGTTTGGAGAATGGATCATTCCGGGAGCACAGAGCGCACTGGATTCCATCGGCTGTGCACCGTGGCTTTCCGGATTGCTGGTGGATGGTATTCTGAGTGGTGTTGGCGCTGTACTTGGATTCGTTCCGCAGATGATCGTGCTTTTCCTCTTCCTTGCGTTCCTGGAAGGGTGCGGATATATGGCACGTATCGCATTTATCATGGATCGTATCTTCCGTAAATTCGGTCTGTCCGGAAAGTCCTTTATCCCGATGCTTATCGGTACAGGATGTGGTGTGCCGGGTGTTATGGCATCCCGAACCATTGAAAACGACAGAGACCGTAAAATGACGATCATGACCACCACTTTTATCCCCTGTGGTGCGAAACTGCCGATCATTGCCCTGATCGCAGGTGCTCTCTTTGACGGCGCAGCATGGGTGGCTCCCAGTGCATATTTTGTAGGAATCGCAGCAATTATCTGCTCCGGTATCATTTTAAAGAAAACAAAAATGTTCGCAGGTGACCCGGCTCCGTTCGTTATGGAGCTTCCGGCATACCATCTGCCGACGATTGGAAATGTACTTAGAAGCACCTGGGAACGTGCATGGTCCTTTATGAAAAAGGCAGGAACCATCATTCTTCTTTCCACGATCCTTGTATGGTTCGCGCAGGGATTCGGCTTTGAAAACGGACATTTTGGAATGGTGGAAGATATGGATAACAGTCTTCTTTCCGCCATTGGTTCTGCTATCTGCTGGATTTTTGCACCTCTTGGCTGGGGCAACTGGAAGTCAGCAGTGGCTGCCATTACCGGACTGGTAGCAAAAGAAAATGTAGTCGGAACCTTTGGCATCCTGTATGGATTCGGAGAAGTGGCAGAGGACGGCGCAGAAATCTGGGGAAGCCTGGCAGGCTCCATGACAGCAGTGGCAGCTTACTCCTTCCTGGTATTCAACCTTTTATGCGCACCATGCTTTGCAGCAATGGGCGCAATCAAACGTGAGATGAACAATGCAAAATGGTTCTGGTTTGCCATCGGCTATCAGACATTGCTGGCCTATGTGGTTTCCCTTTGCATCTATCAGATTGGCACACTTATTACCACAGGCGCATTCGGAATCGGAACAGTTGTGGCATTCATACTGGTGATTGGCTTTTTGTACCTGTTGTTCCGCCCTTACAGGGAGAGTCAGAACCTGAACGTACCAAAAAGCGTTTCGGCAAAAATAAGAGCATAAGAAAGAAGAGCATAAGAAAAAGGAGGTGCAGGAATTATGGGAACAGCAGTCGTACTTCTTTTACTGGCCGTAGGGGTCGGGCTTGCCATACGGAGCATGGTTAAGGATAAAAAAGCCGGGAAATCCTTACAGTGCGGACAGGATTGCAGTCATTGCAGCGGATGCTGCCACAAACGGTGAGAACATTGGAAAAAGATCTGGTTTTGGAACGTCTTCGGAAACAGGGATTTCGGATCACGAGACAGAGAAAAGTTCTGATCGATGTTATCCTGTCAGAAACCTGCACCTGCTGTAAAGAAGTTTATATCCTGGCATCCCGGAAAGATCCGGGAATCGGAATGGCGACGGTTTACCGGACCGTAGATGCGCTGGAGCAGGTGGGTGCACTGGAGCGGGGAACTGCGTACCAGCTGTGCGGGCAGAAAAAAGCAGGCAAATGCTGCCTGGTTGAGCTGGAGGACAGCTCCACAGTAGAACTTGACGGTGCATCCATTCAAAAGGTTATTGAAAATGGAATGCAGAAGTGTGGCCTCAGTAATGGCATGAAAATAAAAGAAATCACATGGATACAGGAAGAATAGAATTGTGTCCCCGGTCCCCGGAAATCCCGCAAAAGCGGGGTTCCGGGGCCTTTTTGCATTTCTGAACTTTGTGCAGTCCGGAGTGCTGGCTAAAAATCTCCGGCGGGGTCTATGCAGAAAAAATTTATGGTTAGAGCCCAATTACCAGGAAAATCAAGTAAAAATCTGTTGATTTGGACGTCAAAAGTACCTATACAGAAAAATTGCCTTCCCAGACCCCGGAAATTCTAAAAAGCGGGGTCTCAGGAGATGATTTTTCTGTATAGAGAAAATTTGGCACAAAAGGTAGTGATTTTCCCCTCATTTCTGCAGAAAATGGGGTCTGACAGTGCAAAAATTACGCATAGGCCCCGGGCTGTTCATTTCCGGACAGTCCCTTCAATGGATTAATATCGAAAATGCCTATTCGGTTAAGCCATGAATAGTACCTTCTGTCCGTTTTTATCACCCGGGATTCTATGATTCTATTGACAAGCCCGTTTTGAAGGAACATAATAAATCAAAAAACATGGAAAAATTGGTTACTGGTTTTATGATGAAATGATTGGAAGAAATCACTATGAAAAATGAAATCACGAATGAACGGAAAAATATTATAGCAGTACCGTGCACGAGACCGGATGGGAAGGTATGTTGTATGTACCTGCCGCGGCACTGTGATGTGGGATGAAAACAATACTCCGAAGTATTTTGTCGGATGCATACGAAATCACGGATTGGTCAACAATCTGGATTCTCTTACTGGTTTTCAGAATCGAAAAGAAATTTCGGAAAAAATGGAAATCGACGGATATCATCCCAGCCTGCAGGTGAATGGAAGTGCACTGGAAGTAAATATGTTTGACGTAAACCCACAGGCTATGTTTTCCTGCCTGGGGTATGCCTATAACATCTCAAAGGAGAAAGAAAACGGTGATTTCCACATTTTCCGGGATGAAATCGATGAACAGAGACATAACCTTCTGGAACTGATCAATAGCATACGAAAAAGTATTGAAGATGGCTGCAGGGGATTTGTACTGTTTTATCAGCCTATTGTGGATGCCAGGACACATGTACTCAGGGGAAGCGAAGCTTTGCTGCGCTGGGAAGATCCGGAGTACGGACTGGTTCCGCCCAATAAGTTTATTTCAATCATAGAGAAACAGGGTATCCACCTGAAAATCTCTGCCTGGAGATTACCGAGAGGTGCCGTACGATGAATATCAGCAGACTTTCCGGGATTCTATCAGAACTTCGTAAAATCGGAGTCCGTTTTGCAATGGATGATTTTGGAACCGGATATTCATCCCTGAGTATCCTGAAGCAGCTGAAATGTGATGTGGTAAAGATTGACAAGGTGTTTGTTGACGATATTGCAGAAGGTTCCATGAATGAAAAACTGATCTGCGTTATGAACAACCTGGCAAAAATCTGTGATTCAAAGGTCTGTACAGAGGGTGTCGAAACAGAGGAGCAGTGCGAGATCGTAAGTAAGTGCGGAGTTGACAGTATTCAGGGATATTATTTCTCCAGGCCGGTTCCTCTTCAGACGTTTGGAATGATGGTGGAACAGAAATCTGCAAAATGACAGGGAAATCTTTGAAATAAAAGAATAAAACAATTGACAAGAAATACCGGGTATGCTAAAATTTGCCTAATTATAAAATTGATAAATCTCACAACGGGGTGAGCGCCGCAGGCATGAATTTTATGCCTTGCAGACGCTCGCTTTTTCGTTTGGAAGACCACAGTGAGGATTTATGGTTTTATACGAGGAGAAAGGAGAGAAATACATATGATTGAAACCATCACGAAAGTAAACAGCTTTCTGAACGGAATTGTTTGGGGCTGGCCGGCACTGATCCTCCTGGGGTTTGTTGGCGTATTAATGACCTGTCTGACCAGGTTTTTCCAGCTGAGCCATTTTGGCCACTGGATAAAAAATACCATTGGGGCGATTTTTGGAGATAAACATGTTACCAAACATACATCCGACCGTTCTATTTCCCAGTTCCAGTCTCTGTGCACTGCTCTTGCTGCAACCGTAGGTACCGGTAATATCGTAGGTGTGGCAGGTGCTATCGCAGTTGGAGGTCCCGGAGCTGTATTCTGGATGTGGCTGATCGCCTTTTTCGGAATGATGACCAACTATTCTGAGAACGTTCTTGGTATTCTGTACCGCCGCAAAAATTCCAAGGGAGAATGGTGTGGAGGTGCCATGTACTACCTGAGAGACGGTCTTGGCGGTAAACCAGGACTGAAAGTAGTCGGAACGGTTCTGGCAATCCTGTTTTCCTGTTTCTGTCTGCTCGCTTCCTTCTGTATCGGAAATATGAGCCAGGTAAACAGTATGGTCAGCAATGTGAATACTGCTTTTGGCATTCCTACCATTGCAACCGGTATTTTCCTGTTTATCGCTGTATCAGCCGTTATTCTTGGCGGTCTGAAGCGTATTGCCTCCTTTACGGAAAAAATTGTTCCGTTCATGGTTATTGCTTACCTTGCTGGAACTCTGATCATTATTGTAATGCACTTTAAGGCAATCCCGGCTGTATTTGTATCCATTTTCCAGGGGGCATTCGGCTTGAAATCCGCTGCAGGCGGAGTAGTTGGTTCCGGTATTGCACTTGCTATGCAGATGGGTATGAAACGAGGCGTGTTCTCAAACGAAGCAGGTCTTGGTTCTTCTGTTATGGTTCATTCCAGTTCCAACGTAAAAGAGCCTGTTCGCCAGGGTATGTGGGGGATTTTTGAAGTATTTGCAGATACCATCATCGTATGTACACTGACCGCTCTTACAATCCTTACTTCCGGTGCTGTGGACCTGACGACCGGACAGCTTACGGAAGCGGCAGCAGAGGTTGGTTCCAACTCTCTGATGAGCTATGCTTTTTCTCAGACCTTCGGCAAAGCAGGTGCATGGTTTATCGCACTGGCAATC
Source organism: Blautia sp. (assembly GCA_022764275.1). Taxonomy (GTDB): domain Bacteria; phylum Bacillota; class Clostridia; order Lachnospirales; family Lachnospiraceae; genus Blautia_A. The sequence continues at coordinate 7,227 of JALERH010000055.1, forward strand.
CTGCTTTTTGCATACTCCACAGTACTTGGCTGGAGCCATTACGGTTCTACGGCATGTGAGTATCTGTTTGGTACAAAATCGGTTGTGGTTTACCGTGTTGTATTTGTACTGATCGTTCTGGCAGGTTCTGTGATCGAAGCACAGCTTGCGTGGGATATCTCCGATACCTTCAATGGTATGATGATGATCCCCAACCTGATCGGTGTTCTGGTACTTTCTCCGGTTGTTATGAAATGTACGAAGAACTATGTTGACCGCCGCCTGAAAGGGAAAAAGATCAAACCGATGCTTTCTATGTTCCCGGATATCCAGGCAGAACAGGAAAAGGGACTGGAATAAATATTGTTTTGCAGCACTATGATTCGTTCGATTGAAGCGAATGCACGGTATATTCGTGCATCGCTTCTTTTTTTTGTCTGTCGATCTGAAGATAATGAGAATATAACACATCCAGAATCAGAAGAATAGGAAATTGGGGTGAAATGATATTTCCGCATTCCAGGTGTTCTTTGCTGGCGAAAATCAGGATTTCATCGCAGAATTCTCTGTAACTTTTATCCTGGCATGCAGTCATTAAAAGAGTGACTGCCCCACGGGCTTTCGCTGATTTCAGTGAATTTAAGATATCTTCGCTCTGCCCGCTAACACTGATCCCTATCACCATACAGTCCTTTCCAAGAATGACAGAGGTCATTTTCATAATATGGCTGTCTGTAACTGCCTCAATATTCAGACCAATTCGCATGAACCGCAGTTTCATTTCCTGGGCTACGAGGCCGGAGCTTCCCTGCCCGTAAACATAAACCCGAGGTGTGGAAGTAAGGAGCTGTGTAATGCGTTGAATCTGCACATGATCAATCAGGGCATTTGTTTTATTCAGAAGTTCCTGGTAAGTATTAAATTCCTGAATAGAGAATGTGGAAACAGGTTCCTCATTTTGAGGAATAAGGCTCTGTTTATATTCATAAATAAATTCACGATATCCATGAAAGCCACATTTCTGCGCAAATCGAGAAAGAGAGGCTTCTGATACAAAAAGAAGTGTGGAGACTGCGCGGGAAGAAAAGTCGCATTGTTTGGTATTGTTTATAAAAAAGTCGGCAATTGTCCTTTCTAAAGGAGTAAATGCATGATAATACGATTCAATGAGAGGAATGATTTTATGCTGGCTCTGGAACATGGACACCCCTTTCTGATCTGCTGAAACAGACCAAGTAATTGGATATAGTAAAGTATATCATTGCAGACTTTTCGTTTTCAAGTTCTTTCTGCAAATAATTTTAGATTATATTAATTTTAAGAAAGTATTTTCAAAAACAGAAAAAAATGGAAGGGAAAGTGGTGAAAATTTGAAAGAAGAATCTAAAAAATTGTCATTATTGAAAATAAATTTAACAGGAATTATAATGAGCACACAAATAATTCAGATATAAAAAACAGAGGGAGAAAGTTTATGATCATTTATGCGGGAAAAGATTATTATGATGTAAGCAGAAAGGCGGCTAATATCATGTCTGCCCAGATTATCATGAAGCCAAGAACTGTGCTTGGTCTTGCTACAGGATCCACTCCGGTCGGAATGTACAGACAGCTGATCGAATGGTACGAAAAGGGAGATCTTGACTTTTCTCAGGTTACAACAGTGAATCTTGATGAGTATAAAGGTCTGTCAGGGAATAACAATCAGAGTTACCGGTACTTTATGAATACCAATCTTTTTGACCATATTAACATTGATAAATCCCGGACTTATGTGCCGAATGGCTTGGAGGAAGACAGTAGGAAGGCATGTGAGGATTATAATAAGATAATCCGCAGTGTGGGTGGAATTGACATGCAGCTTCTGGGAATCGGTGGAAACGGTCATATAGGATTCAATGAGCCGGGAGAAGCATTCGAAAAAGAAACGCATTGTGTAGATTTGACAGAAAGTACAATCAAAGCAAATGCAAGATTTTTTGCAAGCATGGATGAGGTACCGAAACAGGCATATACGATGGGAATCAAAAATATCATGTCTGCAAAAAAAATTCTGCTTATAGCTGCAGGTTCGGCAAAGGCAGATGCTCTTTATAAGTCTCTGTACGGTCCCATCACGCCAAACGTACCGGCTTCTATTCTCCAGCTTCACCAGGATGTGACGGTTGTGGCAGATGAAGAGTCCTTAAGCCTGATAAGGGAAAAGGGACTGCTTTAAATAATGCGAAAGAAATATAAAAAGAAAGAGGAAAAAAGGATGACAAAAAAAGAATTATTAGATGCGATTCATGGGCAAATGATCATTTCCTGTCAGGCTGTTAAAGGAGAACCATTATACGTAGAAGAAAAATCTGTGATGTATCTTATGGCACGTGCAGCAAAACAGGCAGGTACACCGGCAATCCGTACCAGCAGTATCCGTGATGTCATTGCCATTAAAGAAGAGACAGGTCTTCCGGTTATTGGTCTGGTAAAAATACAGTATCCTGGTTACGAAGCATATATTACACCTACTATGAAAGAGGTAGATGACCTGGTAAAAGCTGGATCTGACATAGTTGCACTTGACTGTACACTTCGCAAACGAGGTGATGGTCTTACCATCAATGAGTTCATTGCCCAGATTAAAGAAAAATATCCGGATATTATACTGATGGCGGATATCTCGAATTATGAAGAAGGCATCAATGCCTGGAAGTGTGGTGTGGATATCGTGGGAACCACAATGAGCGGCTATACCGATTATACATCTAAGAAGGACGAGCCGGATTATGAATTGATGAGGCGCCTTTCGGAAGATACAGATATTCCTGTCATTGGAGAAGGAAAAATCCATTATCCGGATCAGGCAGTAAAAGCTCTTCAGACAGGTGTATGGGCAATCGTTGTGGGCGGTGCAATTACCCGTCCGCTGGAGATTGCGCAGCGTTTTCAGAAAGCAATTGCAGAAAGTAAATAATACAGTCATAAAGTACATCAAAGGGGATGGAATAGCGGGCTCTGAAATTCAGAACTGTCTGTTTCATCCCCTTTGAGATTATAAACAATTATTTGCTTACAGAAGCTTGTTGGCAATCGCATGGGCGGTTGCAGACCGGGCAGAAGAGCAGATTTCCGGTTTCATACTGCAGAATCCATAAAACAGACAGTCAATCAGAAAAAGCTGCCCGACTTTTGCGGCAACAGAACCGGATTGAAGGGGACTTTCATTATAACCGCACTGGAGCAATACTGTTGCAAATTCAGCACCCGCTGATTTGGGAAAATGTGTGATCAGAATAACTGGAATCTTGCGTTGGACTGCAATACTCAGAGTATCACACATATCTTTGGTAGAACCTGAGTAGGAAAAAAACAGAATGGCATCCTGTGAATCAGCCAGGGAAGTGGCGCTGGCCTGCATATGGGAATCGCTGATATGTATGAAATTGGGGGCTGCGGTTGAGAAACGGGCCCATGCTTCCATAGCCATGACCATACTGCCCCCCTGACCAAAGCAAAAAACGCGGCGTGCTCCGGAAAGGATGGAAACAGCTTCTGTCATAGCTTTTTCATCAAAAAGTTCAAGGGTTTCATTCAGGGAAAGAACATTGGCTGCATGTACCTTTTGCCCAATCGTTGTCATGGAATCTCCGGATGACACAGGTTCCGCTGAACTGCTGGAATCGCCTAAGTCCGTGGTTCGGTCTGCCTGTGCTAGGGCCAGCTTGAAAGCGTTGTAGCCTGAAAGTCCAAGTCCACGGCAGAAGCGGGTAATGGTAGCTTCTGATACACCACAGTTTTCTGCAAGGGAAGAGATAGAAAGATATTGTGTTTCCGCTGTATGGGAAAAAATATAATCAGCAAGTTTTTTTCCGGATTTGGTAAGGGAATGATACTGTTCCGTAATGGAATCAAGGATATTATCTGTCATGAGGAAACCTCCTGGTGGAATAGGGTTTATGTATTTTTATTATAAAATAAGATTTCGGGCGATGCAAGAAAGTTTTAAAACATAATGATATAAATTTTCAAAACAAATTATAAATGAAAAAAGTTTTTATATAAACTGCACAAAAATAAAAATTATTTTCATTTATAAATTATATTGAAAACTAATTTCAAAATTGCTATACTCTTCACAGTTAATAAATGTGACAGCAAAAATGCTGTCCGAATTGTTTCTGAAGCTGCCCGTTTTTGTGCGAAAATATTGACAAAATCAGAGACACATTATAGAATACAGCCAATACATACAAAAAAACACAGAAAACAAAAGATATAATGTATAAAATGCACAAAAAGCGACAAAAGTATGAGAAGATATCTGGAAATTAAAGAAGAATTGATCAAAATCATTGCAGAGATGGAACCGGGAAAACCGCTCCCGTCGCGACCTAATCTCTGCGAGAAGCTGGAGACAACGAGGACAACTTTAGACAGGGCAATCCAGGAGCTGGAGAAGGAAGGCATTGTATATTCAAAGACAGGAAGCGGCACTTATGCTATTGGCATTCTTAAGGGAAAAGTAGATACGGTTGAGAATTGGGGAGTTATTGTACCAAATATCAGTGAAGATATCTATTCGTTGCTTGTCCGCGGAATTGAAAATGTAGCCTGCAGGAGAGATGTTAACATTATCCTGTGTAATTCAGACAATGATGCGGAAAAGCAAAAACGCTATATTGAAAGGCTTCTGCTTTCCGGAGTCAGTGGTTTTATTATAGTTCCGATTATTTCCTACAATGTAGAAGTGAGCAATATTCTTTATGGGACATTGTTGAAATCGAATATTCCTTTTGTTTTATGCAATCGTTCGGTAGAGGGGATACATGCTCCGATCGTTCGTTCAAACGATTTTTATGGAGGATATATTGCTACCAGGCATCTGATCTCCAAAGGATATCGTTCCATCGCCTACATTGCACAGACTATTTACAGCGTAAGTATTGAGCGTTGTCAGGGATATATTAGTGCATTGATGGAAAATGGATATGAGATAGATAGGAGCATGATCATTATTCCCCATGAAGAAAGCAGACACGGTGCATATAAGAATATGATGCATCTGCTGGAACTGGAGAAGAGGCCGGATGCAGTGTTCTGCTTTAATGACAAAGTTGCAGTAGAAGCCTGTAAGGCTATACAGGACAGGGGGTTCCGAGTTTCCGAAGATATAGGGATTATTGGTTATGACAATAATATCCGGGCATCCATGAATCAGCCGCCGATTACCTCCGTTGTATTTAAGAGCCTTGAAATCGGGGAGAAAGCGGCTGAGATATTGATCAAATTGATAAAGAATGAAAAGCTGAATTCTAATTTTAACGAATATCTTTACCAACCAACGATTGTCGAAAGAGAAAGCTGCCTTGGAAAAGGAAAAGAATAAATTATCTTAAAGGAGGATGAGAAAAATGAATCCGGAATATCATGGAATTTATGCAGCTTTAGTAACTCCGTATACTTCAGATGGAAAAGTGGATTACAGTGAATTACAAAAACTGGTGGATCATCTGATCAAAGAAGGAATTGACGGATTTTACGTAAACGGTAGCACAGCAGAAGCATTTTTACTATCGGATGAAGAAAGAAACAGTACGATCAAAGCGGTCGTGGAAGCAAACGCAGGACGAAAAAAAGTAATCTGTCATGTGGGAGCCATTTCAACAGATCTGGCAATCAGCTATGCGAAAACTGCAGAAAAGTGTGGAGCAGATGCCGTATCAGCAATCAGCCCGTTTTACTACAAGTTTAGCGAAGCGGAAATTGTGCAGTATTATCAGGACATTATGGCATCCACAGAACTGCCAATGTTTGTATATAATTTCCCGAATTTCTCAGGCTTTTCTCTTACGGAGGAAGTATTGGAGAAACTGAATAAAAATAGAAATATGGTGGGAGTGAAATTTACAAGTTCTGATATGTTTTTGCTGGAGCAGATGAAAACACTTCATCCTGAGCTTGTTGTATGGAATGGATTTGATGAAATGTTATCAGCAGGTCTGATTATGGGAGCTGATGGAGGAATTGGCAGTACATATAACTGCATGCCCAAATTGGCACATAAAGTATACGATTCATTTGCTTCCGGAAATATGGAGGAAACACATAAATATCAGACAAAGATGAATCAGGTAATCAAAGTAATCTGCAAATACGGAGTTTTTGCTTCGGTCAAGGAAATGCTGGAAATGGATGGATTTGCTTTCCATGGAGTCCGGAGACCATTTGCTCCGATGTCGGAAGAAGGCAAAAAAGAACTCCGGCATGTGTATGAAGAAATTATTGTCCCAAATCGCTGAGGCGGGGCTGAAATAAAAAATGGGGCAGTAATGAAAAAGAACTTTATAAAGTTAATTATAAAAAGGAGGATTTTCTTATGAAGAAAAAAATTTTAGCTGCAACACTGGCACTTTCAGTTGCGATGGCATCTATGGGGTCTGTATCCGTATTTGCCGCAGATGAAGCTTCTGAAAGCAACACACTGAAACTGGTATTGTCCACAAACGATGGTTCCACAACGGATGATCATGTTCCGACACCATGGATGAACCACAACCTTGCGACTTCCTTAATGTTCCGGTCCCTGTTACTGGCTGACAGCTCCCTTCAGGAGACAAGCCCGGATCTGGCAGAAAGCGTAGAGGTAAGCGAGGATGGTCTTACATATACAATTACCTTAAAAGACGGGTTAAAATGGTCTGACGGGGAAGCGCTTACAGCTGATGATGTAATCTGGTCTATTGATATGGTTCAGAAAGCAACCAGAAAGAACAGTATTTATTCAGCCGCTTTCGGAAACATTTCAGAAATCACTGCAGATGGTAATGTTATCACAATGAATTTAAGCAGCCCATATGCACAGATGGATGACATTCTTGCACAGTTTTCCATTTTGCCAAAACATTGTCTGGAGAACGAAGATGGTGATTCCATTGATTCCTGCGAGTACTGGACGAATCCTGTAACCTCCGGATATTATATGGTGGGAGAATTTAATGTAGGAAATTACTTTACACTCGTTCCGAATCCAAATTATGAAGGTACAGCTCCAAAGATCCAGAATGTAACCGTTTCCTTTGTATCTGATTTCCTCACTGCAGCACAGTCAGATTCCGCAGACTTCCTTTATGGAAATGCATCAGATCTGGTAGAGGGTATGGCAAATCTGGATAACTATACTTCCATTCCGGTAGATGTATTATTCTATAAATATTTTATCTTCAACATGAAAGGTATTGATGGAAATGAAAATGAAGCAATGCAGTCTGTTGATGTCAGAAAGGCATTGATCGAGTGCATTGACCGTGCAACACTGGCTACCCTGTATCCAAATGCAACTGTTCTGAACAGTGGTGTTCCAAACAGCGATGAAGCTTATAACGGATTTGAATATACTTTTGATGCGGAAAAAGGAAAAGCGGATCTGGAAGCTTCCGGTTATGATATGAGCCGTCCTCTGAAGATCTGCTATTATAACAATGACCAGACCAGTATCGACCTGATCAATACTATCGTATACTATCTGGAGCAGGCAGGCCTTACTGTAGAAGCAACACTGTCAAATGATGGTACTACCGATCTGTTTACAACCAGAGATTACGATATCGGTTTCAAGGGATTAAGCAGCTTCTCACTCAATGAGTGGTATTCAGAATATCTGAGCAGCAGCGCAACCTTCTCCAATATTTTCGGTGGGGATACGCAGTTTGATGATGCTGTTTCCGCATTAAGCGCAGCCGTTACACAGGAAGACAGAAATGCAGCTCTTGATACATTACAGACTCTGGAGCAGGAGAATTTATATAAGGTTCCTCTGTTTACGGTAGGAAACTATGTATATCTCAGCGATAATGTAATGCTTCCGGATGGAGTAGAGTTCTGTAATCCGCTTTTTACATGTGATATCGATTATGTAAATTGGACTGTAAAATGATTTTGTAGCAGCTTTTAGACCACATTCTTGACAGGTGGTTAATTGAAGAAAGGGAATTTGCAGTAAATTGCAGTTCCCTTTCTTTCATCATAAGCTTATGGATTGGAGCGAACATATGGTTAAATATATTTTAAAGAAACTGGCAAAGATGATTCCAATGCTCCTTGTGATCAGTTTGATTGTTTTTCTGGGCTTAAGGGCAACCGGCATTGACCCCATCACCTATATGGTCAGCATGGAAGTACAGGCGCAGTCACCGGAAATTGTTGAGGAGCTGAGAGAAAGCCTTGGTTTAAATGATCCTCTGATTGTTCAGTATTTTAACTGGCTGAAACAGATTATAACGGGAGACCTTGGATATTCTTTCAGCGGACAGAGCATTGCCTCTATTATCTCGGAACGTTTGCCCTATACGCTGGAACTGTCCGGATATGCATTGCTTTTCAGCACGATCATTGGGGTTGGAATTGGAATTATCAGTGCGGCAAGACAAAATGGAATCGTTGACTATATAGGAAGAGTTTTTGCAGTTCTCGGACAGGCTGTACCACAGTTTTTAGTTGGAATCATCCTGATTCAGATTTTTTCCATCAAACTTGGATGGTTTCCTTCCGCAAACCGAGTCAGTCCGGATGCCACAAATAAGGTATGGGATGCTTTCATACATCTGTTTTTGCCTGTTCTGACTCTGACGATCGGTATGGTTGCTGTATTGATGCGATATGCAAGAAATACAATGCTGGATGTCATGAACAGCGACTATATCCGTACCGCCAGATCAAAGGGAATCCCTGAGTATAAAGTATATATGAAGCATGGATTCAGAAATGCCATGAAACCGGTGCTTATCATAGTAATGTTCCGAATTCCGGTTCTGATCGGAGGGTCGGTTGTCATTGAATCGGTATTTTCCTATCCGGGAATTGGGCTGACTATGACAAATGCAATTGTATCAAACGATTATCCTACCGTTATGGTTATTACGCTGATCATTGCAGCCGTCATGCTTATCTGTTCATTTATGGTAGATGTTTTGAACGCTCTTCTTGATCCAAGAGTAAGATTGAGTGAATAGACAATAGGAGGTTTCTATGGATAATACAAAAAATATGAGTATCAAAGAACAAAATAAAAGTGCAGCCTCCTCATTGATGAAAAAAAATATCCGTAAATTCCTGCGAAATAAGCTGGCTGTTCTCGGACTGATTATTGTAGTTGTTATGATCGTAGCCAGTGTGTTGAGTGCGGTTCTGAATCTGGATTATTCAACACCGGATTTGAGAAATATGAAGGCAGCACCCGGATCGGACGGTCATATTTTTGGTACGGATACGATTGGACGAGATCTTTTTGCACGAGTGTTGTACGGTGGATGTTATTCTATCTTTATTGGAGTATTCTCTTCTGTAATGTCTGGAATCATCGGTGCGATACTTGGTGCAATTGCCGGATATTTTGGAGGAAAAGCAGATAAATTCCTGGTAAGAGTGTCAGAATTGTTTCAGACTTTCCCGCAGCTGGTTCTTGTTATGATGCTGGTTGCCATTTCCGGAAAACGTGGAATGACGAACCTTATCATTATTTTTACATTGACAGGATGGATGACAACCTTCCGTATGGTTCGAAATGAGTTCATGAGTATTAAATCGGAAACTTATGTCAAGGTTTGCGAAGCATTTGGAATGGGGCGTGCCAATATCATGTTCAAACAGATTCTTCCGAATGTTATGACACCGATCATTGTTTCCACGACCACAAACGTAGCTGTATACATACTGCAGGAGGCGACCTTAAGCTTTATCGGTCTTGGTATTTCAGACCAGACACCAACATGGGGAAATATATTAAACGCAGCAAAAAGTGTATCTGTAGTTACAAATCAATGGTGGATCTGGGTTTTCCCGGGACTTGCAATCACTTTATTTGTACTTGCGATCAACTTCCTGGGAGACGGACTTCGCGATGTACTTGATGCAAAACAGCAGTAGGAGGGCTTTCAAATGAATAGTAAAGATATAATTTTAGATGTAAAAAATTTGAATACCAGTTTTGTGTCAGACCGCAAGGAAGTCAGAATTGTGAAGGATGTTTCTTTCCAGCTGAAAAGAGGGCATGCTCTTGCTGTGGTAGGAGAATCCGGCTGTGGAAAGAGTGTGACCATGAATTCAATCATGAGGTTTCTTGGAAAAAATGCTGTCATCCATGCTGACAGTATTCAGTACAATGCCCTGCATGGTGATGTTGTAACGGAGTATCATCTGGAACAGTATAAAAATGCAAACGGCCCGGAAATGAGAAATTTAAGAGGTCCGGAAATGAGTATGGTATTTCAGGATCCCATGTCAAGTCTGAACCCTGTTTATAAAGTAGGAGATCAGGTGGCGGAAGGATTGCTGCAGCATAACAAGAAGATGACAAAAAAGGAAGCCAGAGAAAAAGTTCTGGAAATGTTCAGAATGCTCGGTATTCCTGATCCGGAGGAAAGGATTGACAATTATCCTCATCAGTTTTCTGGTGGAATGAAGCAAAGGGTTGTAATCGCAATCGCTATGATCTGTAATCCGGAGCTGATCATCTGTGATGAACCGACAACAGCACTGGATGTAACCATACAAGCGCAGATTATGGAACTGTTAAAGTCCATGCAGACAAAGGAAGGAAAATCCATTATCCTGATCACGCATAATATGGGGCTTGTCGCCGAAATGGCAGATGAAGTCTGTGTCATGTACATGGGAAGGATTATTGAGTTCGGTACTCTGGAAGATATTTTTGACAGAACTGCGCATCCCTACACTAAGGCATTGCTTCGCAGTGTTCCGGTGCTGGGACTTGCAGACGGACAGAAGTTGGAAACCATACCAGGTTCCACTCCAAATCCTGCCGATCTAAAGGGCGGCTGTGAATTTGCAGATCGTTGTGATCATTGTACAGAGCAGTGCAGGAAAAAGGATATTCCGTTGTTTGAAATATCGGCAGGACATCATGTTCGCTGCCTGAAGTACAAAGATTATCCGGAGGTAAAGTGACATGGGCGAAAAGAAAGAAATCATTTTTAGAGCGGAGAATCTCCAAACCTGGTTTCCGATTACAAAGGGAGCATTCAAAAAAGTTGTCGGGCATGTAAAAGCGGTTGATGGTGTAAGCCTTGAAGTATACAAAGGTGAGACACTGGGGATTGTTGGCGAATCCGGATGCGGTAAGTCTACTCTTGGAAAAACACTGATGATGTTGGAGCATGCTACCGGAGGTCATGTATACTTTAATTACGATGGCGAATTTAAAGATATAACATCCTTTGACAAAAAACAAATGTTTGATTTCAGACAGAAGGTCCAGATGGTATTCCAGGATCCGTATTCTGCATTGAACCCTCAGAAAAAAATATATACATCTTTTGAGGAACCGTTAAAAGTACATGGAATGAATTCTCAGGAGGAACGTGAGGCGAGGATGCGTCAGGTTCTTGCCATGGTAAATATTCAGCCGGATTATCTGATGCGTTATCCTCACGAGTTTTCCGGTGGTCAGAGGCAGAGACTTTGTATTGCCAGAGCTCTGGAAGTATTGCCGGAAGTTCTGATCTGCGATGAGCCTGTTTCTGCGCTGGATGTATCCATTCAGGCACAGGTCCTGAACCTGATGAAAGATATTCAGGAAAAAATGGGGCTGACCTATTTGTTCATTGCTCATGATCTGAGTGTTGTTCAGTACATGTCTAACAGAATTGCGGTTATGTATCTGGGAAAGGTTGTGGAGATAGCAGACAACAGATCTTTGTATGATAATCCACTGCATCCATACACAAAGGCACTTCTTTCCGCGATTCCGGTTCCGGATATTCATACAAAGAAGAAAAGACAGATTTTGGGAGGTGAGGTTCCAAGCCCGATTCATAAACCTTCAGGATGCGCTTTCCACAACAGGTGTCCACATTGTATGGAAATATGTAAGAAACAGGAGCCACAGCTTCAGTCTTATGGAGAAGACGGGCATATGGTTGCATGTTTTCTTCATAATAAGGAGCAGATATGATTTATACAAAAAAAGATAATTTAAAAAGGTACTTAGGATATTCAGAAAACCTGGATACAGCGATCCACTTTTTGGAAAACACTGATCTGAATGCCATTCCTCAGGGTAAAGTGGTGGTAGATCGGGAGGAAGTGTTTCTCAACCATTTTGGTTATCATACTGTGGCAGAAAAGGACGCTTCCTGGGAGGGCCACATAGAGTATGCGGATATTCATGTATTGCTCTCAGGAAATGAAAAAATCGGTGTGAGTGACAGATCAGAACTGACAGAAACAAGCCGGGATGAGAAAAATGATTTCGTTGGGTATGAGGGTGCGGTAAAAGTCTGGTGCCCGATGGATGAAACAAAGGTTCTGATCGTTTTTCCCGAAGATGTTCATATGGTAAAAGTTCACGATCCAGAAACAGCTGATGTCGATAAATTGGTACTTAAAATTAAAGTTAGATAGAACAGGAGAATCATACAATGAGAGATATTACAAAATATCAGGGAATTATTCCGGCGTTTTATGCTTGTTATGATGAAGATGGGGAAATCAGCCCCGAAAGAGTAGAAGAACTTACCAGGCATTTAATAAAAAAAGGAGTAAAAGGTGTTTATGTTGGTGGTTCCTCAGGTGAATGTATTTATCAGAGTGTTGCAGAGAGAAAACTTGTTCTGGAACATGTCATGAAAGCAGCAGAGGGAAAACTGACTATAATCGCTCATGTTGCATGCAATAATACCGCAGACAGCAAAGAACTGGCTGCTCATGCAGAATCTCTGGGAGCAGATGCCATTGCAGCTATTCCTCCGATTTACTTCCATCTGCCGGAATATGCCATTGCAGAATATTGGAACGATATTTCCAGTGCTGCTCCGAATACAGATTTTGTAATCTATAATATTCCGCAGCTTGCAGGAGTTGCACTTACAATGCCTCTTTTCCGAGAAATGAAGAAAAATCCAAGAGTTGCAGCCGTGAAAAACAGTTCTATGCCGGTACAGGATATTCAGATGTTTAAGATGGAAGGAGGAGAAGGATTTGTTGTATTTAACGGTCCGGATGAACAACTCGTATCCGGACTGGCAATGGGTGCAGACGGAGGAATCGGCGGTACTTATGGCGTAATGCCAGAGCTTTATTTAAAGATTAAAGAATTGACGGATGCCGGTAAAATTCCGGAAGCACGTGAAATTCAATATGCAGCGGATGCAATTATTTATGGAATGTGTTCCTGCCATGGGAATCTTTACGCGGTTATGAAAGAAATACTCAGGATTCGTGAGGGGTTGGATATCGGCGGTGTACGTAAGCCGATGCCGAATCTGATTCCGGAGGATATAGATCAGGTCAGGAAATGTGCAAAAATGATTGATGAGGCAATCGGAAAATATTGCGTATGAGGAACAGAAAATGAGATCATTTTTGGTTCTCGACAGGAGATTTTTCAATCCTCAGGCTATGGAAAATGTAAAAATCAAAGCGGCAGTCCCTGTAAAGGACAGGGAAAACAGTCCCCTGTTTGTGCAGGATATGCCTTGGGAAGTCCGAATTGATAACGGATATCCCAATGTGATTTATGATAGACGGGATAAAGTATTTCATTGTTATTATACGTTGTTTACTGAGGACAAAGACACAGAAGGAACTGTTCTTGCAGAGCGTATGGCAAGAGATTACAGACCCCGTATGGATCGGGTGACGTCTCTTGCCTATGCAGAAAGTAAAGATGGAGTTCACTGGCAAAAACCGGCTCTCGGAATTGTGGACTGGAGAGGCAGCAAGGAGAATAACCTGCTTTTTCGGTATGCACACGGAACCGGTGTGATGCTGGATGAACAGGAAAAAAATCCGAAGAGAAGATACAAGCTGGTAACGAAAGTGGATATCCCAGGACATGGAGCCCATATGGCAGTTAGTTTTTCTCCGGATGGAATTCACTGGGAGGAACTGATTCCCTGGCCAGAGTATAATCCTACGGCAGACAGCCATAACTTTCCATACTGGAATGAACAGGAAAAGTGTTATATGCTGCTTTCCCGTATCTGGAAGGATGGTGTACGTATTACGACCATCAGCCATAGTAAGGATTTTATCCATTGGAGTGAACCTGTCGAGACTCTTCGGGGAAGAGGGTACGAAAGTCAGATTTATTCCATGCCTGTTTTTCTGTACCAGGGACTTTATCTTGGTTTTGCATCCCTGATTCATGAAGGAGACAGACAGTCAGATGATTTTGACTGTGTAGACTGTGAGCTTACTTGGTCATGCGATGGAAAGAAATTTGATTTTGCAGCCATGGGTCAGCCGGTGATTCCAAGAGGTGAAGGACGCTATCCGTATGGGGATTTTGACTGTGGCTGTATTTATGCTTCCGCACCTGTCATGGATGAGGAGAACAGAGTCTGGGTGTATTATATGGGTGGAAACGGAAAGCATACAAATTTCAGAGAGTCTTCTTTGGGAAGGGCATACTGGGAGGCGGATAAATTTGCATCCCTGGAGCCTGTGAAAAAGGATTCCGACAGTATACTGACTACCACAACCCTGACGATAGGTGGTTCCTTCATAGACGTTTTGGCAGATGCAGAGGATAAAGATAAGAAATGGGAACTGGCAGCATCCATTCATCCGGTGTGGACAGAGTCTTTCTGTAAAGGCTTTTCCATGGAGGAATCTGAAGCAGAAAAATGTGGCCGTTGGATACGCATATCCTGGGGACAGAACAGACTTCCGGATATAGCAGGATGTATTCGTCTGAAATTTAAAAATCTGAAAATCTGGGCAATTCGTGGAGAATTGGAATATAAAGGCCATCGTCTTTGGGAAGGCGCAGATATGGAAAATGAAGGTATGTAATCTGATATGTATGAAAAAAACGGGGCTATTGCACAAGTGCATAGCTCCGTTTTGAAATTCATAGTTTCTGTGAAGCCAGATGATAGGCACCCAGAAGCCCGGCAGAATTCCCCAGGAGAGCAGAATGTATCTGTACATGTGAAAAGCTGCTCATAACCATTTGAGGGATACGAAGACGGATCTGCTTCAGAATATAAGGCTGTACCATGATTCCGCCTCCTAAAACGATATCGGAAGGATTAAAAATATGAATCAGAGTGGTAAGCCCCAGAACGATTTCGTCAATCCACTGGTCTATCAGTGCTTTGATTTCAGGGCGCTCCATACTGGCAAAAATACGGCGTCCGTTTGTAAGTGTGGGATCATAAGCTGAAACAAGTTTTACCAGAGCGGTGGTAGATGCGTAACGTTCGTAACAGCCATCAAAAGGATCTTTACCTGCAAGTTTTTTCTCTGGATGTGTTATGATGCCGCCAAATTCTCCCGCAGAAAAAGAAGAGCCATGATATATGCTGCTGTTTTCAATAATCGCACCGCCTATGCCGGTTCCATAAGTTAAGCACAGAAAAGAAGGTTTTCCTTTTCCTGCTCCAAACATGGCTTCACCGATAGCTGCACTGTTTACATCATTTTCTACCGCCACAGGTACATGAAAACGCTCTTCCATGATTTTCTGAAACTGTGTGCCCGTATATTCCGGAATGTTGCTGTTTGCGTAAATAATTGTTCCAGTTTCGGGATTTACCTGACCAGCAGTGCTGATACCGATCGCATCAAAATCATTGAATTGCTCTGCAAGAGCAGAGATGGTATTCAGGATATGTGGACCACCTTTCCAGGCTTCTGTGGGGCATTCCCATGTTTCTATAAGATTCCCGTTTTCACACAAACCATATTTAATTGCAGTTCCTCCGATATCAAAAACAAGAATTTTCATAAAAGAAGTCTCCTTTGGAATAAAAAAATAAGAGATTACGATTGGTTCCCTTATTATATCACAGGAAATGGAAAAAGTCATTGAATATGAAAGAAAATTTCATAAAATTTGTAAAAGAAAATAATTTTATAAATGGTATTATCCGTCGGCTCAAAGGGAAGCCCGCTTTTGATTCTGCCTGTTATCGGTTCATGCCGCTTGTTATGATTATTGACAGCGAAGGAAATAATCTGTATGATAAGGGCGGAGAAGCGTTTCTGAAACAGAGAAAATGAAACCTGAGGAAGAAAGTGTATTTCAAAAGATTTATCAGGAATGAGAAAGATGTATGATGGAAAAAGAGCAGTATAAAATTCAGCTTCCACAGAAACAGATGTCAGAGGCATTCATCAACAGCGTATTTCTGGCACTGTCCGGAGGATTTCAGGATGCATATACCTACAATACAAGAGATGGCGTCTTTTCCAATGCGCAGACAGGAAATGTGGTTCTGATGAGCCAGCATTTTATGACAGGAGAATGGCAGGCGGCTCTGCGCTACCTGTTTCCCCTGTTTGCATTTGCACTGGGAGTTTTGATTGCCGAGCAGATACAGCATTATTTTAAATATGCAAAAAAGATGCACTGGCGGCAGGGAATCCTGCTGATAGAAATAGTGATACTGTTTGCCGTAGGTTTTATTCCGGCAGAATACAATATGGCGGCAACGGTTCTGGTATCACTTGCCTGTGCCATGCAGGTACAGACATTTCGAACAGTGGACGGTTATTCCTATGCAAGTACAATGTGTATCGGAAACCTGCGCAGCGGAATGGATGCGCTGTCTGTCTACATGCGTGAGAAAAAGCCTTCACAGCTTAAAAAGTGCATTTACTATTTTGGCATTATTTTCTTTTTTGCAATCGGTGCAGGAATTGGAGGAAATCTTTCTGTCAGATTCGGAATTCATATGATCTGGATATCCTGTGGGCTTCTGCTGATCAGTTTTCTGTTGATGTCTCTTGAAAAATTGAAGTAGAATGCCGCAAACAG
>JALERH010000084.1 GCA_022764275.1 Blautia sp.
AACGCTGACAAGATCAAAGTTACAGGAAAGAAAATGGATCAGAAGATCTACTACAATCACTCTGATTATGTAGGTGGAATGAAAGAGACTACATTAAAAGAGATGATGGCTAAGAAACCTGAGAAAGTTGTTGAGCTGGCAGTTAAAGGTATGCTTCCAAAAGGACCATTAGGAAGAGAAATGTACACAAAACTTTTCGTTTATGCCGGACCTGAACACAAACATGCGGCTCAGAAACCGGAAGTTTTAACATTTTAATTAGGAGGTAGAAAACATTGGCTAGCGCAAAATTCTACGGAACAGGAAGAAGAAAAAAATCAGTAGCAAGAGTTTACCTGGTACCTGGAACCGGTAAAATCACCATCAATAAAAGAGATATCGATGAATATTTTGGATTAGACACACTGAAAGTTATCGTTCGTCAGCCATTAGTAGCAACTGAGACCGAAGGAAAATTCGACGTGCTTGTAAACGTACATGGCGGCGGATACACAGGACAGGCTGGTGCAATCAGACACGGTGTGGCAAGAGCACTTCTTGAGGCAGATAACGAATACAGACCAGTTCTTAAGGCTGCAGGCTTCTTAACCCGTGACCCACGTATGAAAGAACGTAAGAAATACGGTCTCAAAGCAGCTCGTAGAGCACCTCAGTTCTCCAAACGATAATATTTCTCCAAACGATATTATACGTTTTGGAATATTTCAGAAAATTCAATCCCGGAAACTTTTGTTTCCGGGATTTTTCACATCTCATAAACCTCATAAACGTTTCGCTGCCTTTGATGCAGCCGTAAACGGTTCAATTTTCATAAATTTTCCCAGAAGCCGATACTTAGAAAACGGAATAACGGTTGACTTTCTCAAAATGTTTGTCGGAGCCGATGTTCAGAGGCCGGTACAACGGTTAAATTTGTCAAAATGTTTGTCGGAGCCGATGTTTAGAAGCCAGAATAACGGTTGAACTTTCCAAAATATAAATATTAACCGTCTTTTTCTATAAAATCAACGGACTCAAATCAACAAAATTCAATAATAGCCGATATCAATGGTTAATATTACGGTTCAAATCTCAAAAATCTCAAAAAGAAAGGAAATTGACGTATGGTAGGATTAAAAGAAATGCTATTGGCGGAGCAGCGAAGATTAGAGAAGATTATTCATACAAGCCAGAGAGAATTAAAGAATGCACCGGAAGGTACGTTGAGATTGTCCACCAGCCAAAACCGTCCGCAATACTATCACTGTACGAAAAACAGCAAGAAAAACGGGACGTATATTTCCAGGGAAAACAAATTTCTGATTCAGCAGCTTGCTCAGAAGTCTTACAACGAAAAAGTATTAAAATGCGCAGAAAAAAGATTATCTCAAATCAGGAAAATAACGAAAGATTATAATGACCATGAAATAGAAGAGATATTTGAAAAAGAACATATAGAGCGGAAAAAGTTGATACAGCCAGTGGAACCGACATGGGAGCAAAAAATGAAAAGTTGGGCAGCAGAAGTATATCAGGGAAAAGAATTTCAAGACAATGTCCCGTTGATTTTTACAGAGCGAGGCGAAAGAGTGCGTTCCAAATCTGAAAAAATAATGGCAGACTACTTCTTCAGAAATAACATTGAATATAAGTACGAACGCCCTCTTTTACTAAAAGGCTACGGAACGGTCTATCCAGACTTTACATTTCTCTCACGGAGAACAGGCGAAGAAATATATTGGGAACATGATGGAAAAATGGATGATCCCACATATGCAAGAAATGCAGTCAAAAAGATTGAAGCATATGAAAACAACAATATTTTTCCAGGGGAGAGATTGATTCTTACCTTTGAAACAGAATATACAATCCTCAGCACAAAGACAATAGAAAAACTGGTGGAAAAGTATCTGAACTAATAACGACCTATCAGAGCTTTTACTTTGAAATGGAAGCTGCAAGCTTGGGGATTTCAAGCCGGAAAGATGTAAAAAATATCCTTATACAAATCAGCCGGAGCGACTTCAAAGCCTGTACAGCGTTTTGGATGCGGTAAGGGTATGCCCGGTAGCATTTGAGATATACGAAAGATTGAAGAAGGAATATGGATTCCGAAAGAAACGGTAAGTGGAAAAGACTATGGCTCGACAACAGACTTGGCGCTGGGGGTACACAGTTATCGAATTGGAGAACGGAAAAAAGACAAAATCATGATTTTGTCCCGTAATAACCCGTTGGAAATATTATGCAGTCAGTGTGGGAAAAATAAAGCGAAGTGGGTTGATCCGCAAGGTTTTTATGAAGAAAATCCGTTCTGGTGTGATGAATGCCTGGACGATGAAGAGGAAGAGGGAGGCGGCGAACCGGAGTTTTTGCTGCCGGTATGTAATTCTCCGAGAATGGGCGTCTGCGGATATGAAGGAAGTGACATTTATCCAGACCAGTTTGAACCAGATAAAGAATAAAGGTATTTTGGCACGACAACCTCTCAGGACGTTTGTTCTGAGAGGTTTATTATATTATGGATCTAAATGCAGGCTTTGCCTTTCGCGAAACTGACAGAAAATCAAAGCTTCCAGGGATTGAGAAGAGTTAAATTAAAAAGGCATACAATCAACGATTCATAAAAACGATCTGGCTCATCGGTACCTGACCGATATTTCGTTTAAGATGCAGGTGTCATTGTATCTGTCTCTGGGAATAAACCTTCTTTATGCAGTAATGCGTTTTTTACTGCTGCGCCATTCCAATCGGAATGCATTCGGAGAGAATCTGGTCTCAGAACTGAAACAGTACCGGTTATGCGGCGTAATCCTGATGCTGATGAATATTGCCCTGTCCGGAGTGGTGATCCTTGTGATCAGAAAGAATGAGGGCTTCCAATATGCGGGATATCTGATCTATGTGATGGCAATGTACGCTTTTTACAATGTCATTACTGGGTCGGAACCGCATTTATGGCAGGTTCTACATTTGCCGTGGTTCATGAAACACCGATTATCTGGCTGTGCATTCTG
The DNA here is from genome assembly GCA_022764275.1 of Blautia sp. Classification (GTDB taxonomy): domain Bacteria; phylum Bacillota; class Clostridia; order Lachnospirales; family Lachnospiraceae; genus Blautia_A. The sequence continues at coordinate 2,997 of JALERH010000084.1, forward strand.
CTGGCAATTCCTGGATTTATTGGATGGATCCTGCCATGGTTTTTGTATCAGAGAATCAGGAAAAAGCAGACGGAGAATCTGCAGCCGCTGATTGAAGCAAAACAGGAAGAGATTTATGAAATCTGTGAAAAAGGGCATTCACTGCTCTGATTGATATTTCAGTTATCAGAAGGCTGTTAAAGGCAGCAAAAATGTATGACAAACTTTTTGGTATATTTTTTCAGAGAACTGTGGTAGAATCTTTTTATAAAGGAAGTGGCATAAATGAATCAATCACAGACTACCTTCTGGTGTCATGAAATCATCCGTTCCCAGGCGCCGGAAGGAGGATTTTATATTGATGCAACGATGGGAAACGGAAATGATACGCTGTTTTTGTGCGAGCTGGCAGGAAATGAGGGATCGGTATTAGCCTTCGACATCCAGGAAAAGGCTTTGGAAGCAACGAAAGCGCTTCTGGACAGTCACGGATATTCGAACAGAGCACGTCTTGTAAAAGACGGTCATGAAAACATGGATCTCTATGCAAACCCATTGTCGGCAGACGTGATTTGTTTTAATTTCGGGTATCTTCCGGGTGGTGACCACAGTATCGCCACATCTGCCGGGACTAGCCTGACTGCTATTCAGAGGGGTCTGGATATTCTGAAGAGCGGCGGAATGATGAGCCTGTGTATTTACAGCGGAGGCGACACCGGATTTGAAGAAAAAGACAGCATTTTATCTTTTATGAAGGAACTTCCGGCAAGAGACTACACAGTGATCGTGAACGAATATTACAACCGCAGGAACAATCCGCCAGTACCAGTATTTATTTTTAAAAAATAGTGATGATTTCAAAGGATAGCGTTTGTTCAAAATGCAGAAATAAATGAGGATGGGACAGACAGCACGAAATCCAGGTGGGAAAAATGGTCACTCTGGTTTACTGTGATCATTTTTATTGCGGTTGGTATTTTGCTCTTTACAGGAAATATCCATATGGAATATGGGAAAGATTCTTTCACCATCAAGGCAGCATACTGGAGTGACGAAGAAATTTTCTACGGCGATATTGAGAAACCAGGGAGATTTATGAAGAACTGATGAAAAAATGCAGACTGCGTTAAGCAGCCTGCATTTTTGCGCAAATCAAAAGAATCCTACTGTTATTTCAGGAAGAAATGAATCAGTTTATCATTGAGCTTTCTGTAAGGCTGGTAGCGCATGGGCAGATCCAGCCAGGTTTTTTTATCGACGATACTCTTATAGTGGGAAAATGTCCGGAAGCCTTCTTTTCCGTGATAAGCTCCCATGCCGCTTTCGCCGAAACCGCCAAAGCCCATTTCACTGGTAGCGAGATGGATGATGGTATCGTTGATGCAGCCGCCGCCAAAACTGCAGGCAGAGGTCACCTTTTTCGCCACGGCCTTGTCGCTGGTGAAGATATAAAGAGCCAGCGGGTGAGCCATGTTATTGATCCTGGAAATCGCCTCATCCAGAGAGGTATAGGTGAGAATGGGCATGATTGGTCCGAAAATTTCTTCCTGCATGACCTTATCTTCAAAGGTCACATGATCCATTACCGTGGGCTCAATCTGAAGCGTTTCCGGATTGCTGCCGCCTCCGTACACAACCTTACCTGGCTCAATCAGTCCGCAGATGCGGTCAAAATGCTTCCGATTGATGATCTTTCCGTAATTGGGGTTCGCAAGAGGCGTTTTTCCAAACTGCTTTCGGATCTGTTTCTGAATCTGGGTGACCAGGGAATCCTTAATCTCGCTGTCGCAGAGAATGTAATCCGGAGCCACACAGGTTTGCCCGCAATTTAAATATTTTCCGAATACGATCCGCTTTGACGCTAATTTCAGATCAGCGGTTTTTTCCACAATACACGGGCTTTTTCCGCCCAGCTCCAGAGTGACAGGAGTGAGATGCTCCGATGCGCGGCGCATGACCTCGCGGCCGACCGCCTGGCTTCCTGTGAAAAAGATATAGTCAAAATGTTCCTCCAGAAGACAGGTATTTTCTTCGCGGCCGCCTGTTACAACGGAGACAAATTCTTCCGGAAAGCATTCCCGGACAATTTCACAGATGATCTTACTTGTTTCAGGTGAATAGGCACTGGGCTTTAAAACGACCGTATTTCCTGCTGCGATGGCATCTGCTACGGGGTCAAGGGAAAGCAGAAACGGATAGTTCCAGGGACTCATCACCAGTACAACCCCATAGGGAGATGGCTTCACAAAGCTTCTGGAATGAAACTGCGCCAGAGGGGTATGTACGGTCTTTTCAACGGAAAATTCCCTCACATGTTTTATCATGTAGCTGAGTTCACTTAACACCAGGCCGGTTTCGCACATATAGCTTTCGAAACTGCTTTTTCCCAGGTCTGCCCGGATTGCTTCGTTAATCTGTGACTCATGGTCACGGATGCAGCTCTGCAGCTTTTTCAAAGCCTTGATGCGAAATTCTACATCAAGAGTTTTGCCGCTGTAAAAAAATCTTCTCTGCTTTTCTACAATATTGTGAATGGCATCTTTGTTCATTGGCAATCATCCTCCGAATTATTTTCCATAAGCATATAATAAAACTTTTCCAGCTCTTTTGCATCCATTAAAACCGGGACCGGGTACAACGGGTTTGCTTCTTTGTCCGCATAGTGGGCAAGTATGGGAATATCCTCCTCGCGGATTTCGGGAACGGTATCACCGATGCCGAAGCGCTTTTTCATATCCTTTATGGCCTGGATGAAGGCCTTTGCCGCTTCTTCGGCGGGAGTGTCATCTGTGGAAATGCCTGCTGCGATTGCCAGTCTGGCAAGTTTTTTATAGATGGTCTCGCCGTATTCCTCCAGTACAAAGGGAAGAAGAATGGCATTTGCCAGTCCGTGGGGAACATTATACTGTCCGCCCAGAGAGTGAGCCACAGCGTGGACATAGCCCACATAAGACTTGGTAAAGGCACAGCCTGCAAAATAGGAAGCACGCAGCATATTTTTCCGCGCTTCTTTGTTGGTGCCATTTGTATACGCCTCGTCAAGATTTTCAAAAATCAGTTTCACGGCATCCAGAGCGTTCTTTCTCGTTCCCGGTGTGGTGGAATTCCCGATATAGGCTTCCACTGCATGGGTCAGGGCATCCATTCCGGTCGTCGCGGTGATAAAAGGCGGAAGGCTTAAGGTTACTTTGGGATCCAGAACCGCATATCTGGGAATCAGGGGAAAATCATTTATGACATATTTATGCCGGGTCTTTGCATCTGTGATCACTGCTGCCAGGGTTGTCTCGCTTCCGGTTCCGGCCGTGGTGGGAACTGCGATGAGCAGAGGCAGTTTTTTGTGAATCTTCAGGATTCCCTTCATCCGGGCAAGAGACTGGCGAGGTTTGGAAGCTCTTGCTCCAACTGCCTTTGCGCAGTCCATGCTGGAGCCGCCGCCAAAGCCGATGATGGCCTGACAGCCATTATTGTGATAAAGCTCCAGGGCTTCCGAAACATTGTCCGTAGTGGGATTCGCCACAGTCTTATCATAAATCGTATAAGGAATCTCATTTGCATTCAGTGCTTCTTCCAGACGGGCGGTCAGACCGAGACTTCGGATTCCTGCGTCTGTAATGATCAGCACATTTCTGCACTTCTTTTTCTTTAATACTTCCGGAACTGCCTTCAGGCTTCCGATGATTTCCGGGTTCCGGTAAGGAAGCAGGGGAATGACCAGCTTAAAAACGGTCTGAAAAGTCCTGCAGTATATTTTCTTAAATCGATTCATGGCGGTATGCCGTCCTTTCTTATATGGGAAATTTTTGCAATAAAGTTATTATAGCCATTGAACCGGATAAAGTAAAGAATAAATATTTGATAATCAAAATAATTTAATATAAAAATAACTCCCTGGTTTCTTAAAAGCCATGTATCTTATGCGGTTGCGGCATCTCGACTATTGCTTCCTCTTGTGATATACTTAAAAATATATTTTTACAAGAGGAGGAATTTTTATGGGCGAACAGGAGCCTGAAAAAATAAAGAAACATATATGTGTTGGTCTGTTGGCCCATGTGGACGCAGGAAAGACGACCCTTTCGGAGGCTCTTTTGTATCTCAGCGGGAAAATCCGAAAACTGGGACGGGTGGATCACAAAGATGCATATTTAGATACATCCCCGCTGGAGCGGGAGAGGGGAATTACGATTTTTTCCAAGCAGGCAGTACTGAATCTGGGAGATGTGGAGGTGACACTTCTGGACACTCCGGGACATGTGGATTTTTCGGCGGAAATGGAGCGAACCCTGCAGGTACTGGACTACGCCATTCTGGTCATAAACGGGGCAGATGGTGTGCAGGGGCATACCATGACACTCTGGAGACTACTCACGCGATATGAGATTCCTACGTTTTTGTTTGTGAATAAGATGGACCAGGAGGGGACGGATCACGATGCACTCCTGGCAAATCTGAGGAAAAGACTGGACACAAACTGCATGGACTTCGGTGCAGATCAGGATGAAGAAGTTTTTATGGAAAATCTGGCCATGTGTGAGGAGAGCCTTCTGGAAAAATACCTGGAAACCGGAAACATATCCAAAGAAGACACTGTGCGCCTGATTGCTGAGCGAAAGGTTTTTCCCTGCTATTTTGGCTCTGCTCTGAAAATGACAGGAGTGGAGGAATTTGTGTCGGGACTCTGTTCATATACCCGTGTAAGGAATTATCCCGCGCAGTTTGGAGCAAAGGTCTACAAAATTGCCCGGGATGATCAGGGAAACCGCCTGACTTATATGAAGATCACCGGAGGTACTCTGAAAGTAAAGGAAGTTCTTACTGATGAGGAAAAAGCAGACCAGATCCGCATCTACTCCGGCGCAAAATTTGAGCTTGCAAAGGAGGCTCCTGCGGGGACCGTCTGTGCGGTTACAGGACTTTCCCATACCTGGCCGGGAGAAGGGCTGGGAATCGAATCGGAATCGGAAATGCCGGTGCTGGAGCCGGTCTTGAATTATCAGATAGAGCTTCCACCCGACTGCGATGTGCATCGGATGCTGAAACAATTAAAAGAGCTGGAGGAGGAAGAACCACAGCTCCATATCGTGTGGGACGAGCAGCTTGCGGAGATTCATGCCATGCTGATGGGGGAGGTACAGATTGAGATTCTGAAACGGCTGATCTGGGACCGCTTTCATGTGGCAGTGGAGTTTGGAGCAGGAAATATTGTTTATAAGGAAACGATTGCGGCACCGGTGGAAGGCGTGGGTCACTTCGAACCCCTGCGGCACTATGCGGAGGTGCTTCTTCTGCTGGAGCCGGGGGAACGTGGAAGCGGTCTGCAGTTTTTCACGGCCTGCAGCGAGGATGTGCTGGATAAAAACTGGCAGCGTCTGATTCTTACGCACCTGGAAGAAAAAGAGCACAGAGGTGTGCTTACCGGTTCGGCGATTACCGACATGCAGATTACTCTGATCACGGGACGGGCACATCTGAAGCATACCGAGGGAGGCGATTTCCGTCAGGCAACCTACCGGGCGGTGCGCCAGGGATTAAAAAAAGCGAAGAGCATTCTTCTGGAGCCTTATTATGAGTTTCGTCTGGAAGTGCCTTCCGATGCAGTGGGGCGTGCCATGTCAGACATCCAGCAAATGCAGGGAAGCTTTCTGCCGCCGGAGATGGACGGCGAGATGACTGTGTTAAAAGGAACTGCACCGGTTGCCCGGATGCGGGACTATCAGAACCAGGTGATTTCCTATACAAGAGGACGGGGACGGATGTTCTGTTCTCTCAAGGGCTACGAACCATGCAAAAATCAGGAAGAGGTGGTGACTGCCATCGGGTACGATTCCGAACGGGATCTGGACAACCCGACAGGCTCTGTTTTCTGCCAGCACGGTGCCGGATTCGTGGTGCCATGGTATCAGGTGGAGGAATACATGCATCTGGATGGCGGTGTGGAGTTTGACGATGCGCTGGAAGAGGATTCAGAGGAAAACGCGGCAGCAGGCTACCGTCCCCCTTCGTCCGCTTATGTGGGAAGCTACGAGGACGAGAAGGAGCTGCAGGCGATTTTTGAACGTACCTTCGGGCCGGTGAAAAAGGACAGGCGTTCCCCGTATAAAAAAGTGATATCTGCGCCCTCGGAAACCTCACGATATGTGCCAAAGAAAAAAGATCAGGAAGAATATCTGCTGGTGGATGGTTATAATATCATATTCTCCTGGGAAGAATTGCGGGAACTGGCAGACCTGGATGTCCGTGCTGCCCAGACAAAGCTGATGGACATTTTGAGCAACTATCAGGGATATAAAAAATGCACGCTGATCCTTGTGTTCGATGCCTATAAGGTGGAAGGGCATGCGGAAGAGGTGCTGAAATATCACAATATTCATGTGGTTTATACGAAAGAGGCGGAAACGGCGGATCAGTATATCGAGAAAACAGTCCACAGGATCGGCCGTCAGCATCAGGTGACCGTGGCCACGTCGGACGGTCTGGAACAGATCATCATTCTGGGACAGGGCGCACGGCGCCTTTCCGCATCGGGTCTGAAAGAGGAAGTGGATGCAGCCATGAAAGAGCTTCGGCAGGAATGGCATGAGCGTCGCCAGAGCAGCAAAAACTATCTTTTTGACCAGATGTCTGACGAGATGGCAGAATATATGGAAGAGATCCGTCTTGGAAAAAAGAATTCATGATTGGAGAGGTGTGGCTCGGATGAGTCACACCTCTTCCTGCGCAGGAGCATTTCTTTACTTATTCCGGCAGATGCGCCTCCACATTTTGCGGCAGGCGTTTTTGCATTTGCAGCCAATGCTCTGCTTCTGTACACGGAAGATACCCCACATGCCGGATTCCACATCCCACTTCAGGCTGCCGGAGCGGTAGAGGTAATCTCCGGGGCAGGACGCCCCTTCTTTTAATTCCATGTTAAAGGTGTTGCCAATGCTGATGCCGCCCTGAAGAGGAATCACTCTGGAGAACGGATCAAGGGGCTGTTCTCTCCACTGATGACCGTGAATGTGAAAGCCCACATTTCTCGGCTTATCTGCTGGCATCATTGTCCGGAAAATGACACGGTCTCCGGGGTAAGCCTTAAACAGAGGAGTAGCGGGATCGCCGTGTATCCGGCTGCTGAAAATCCGGGAAATCTCGCTGTCACGCTTTAAGCGGTTGGCAAAGCGTTCCGAACGGTAATTATAGCCTTTTTCTCCGGTGTCCTCCGCATCGATCTGCTCTCCTTCCTCTTCCCGGATGGTTTTGACAATTTCTCCCTTCTCATCCAGCATGCGGATTCCGTTCTGGACCATCACTACACATTCCCGAAAGCTTTCCACACCGGGCGCTGTGATGACAGCTTCGTCATCGTACAGGGCTTTTCTGCAGGAATCGTTTTTGTACCACAAGGCCCCTGCCGGTTCGATTACGACAGCGCCGAACAGCCCGTGATACCGGTGGTTTCGCATATCTCCAAAGGACTGAATGATACAGGGACCATATTCCCGGTCTGCATACCACAGATATTTTTTGCTCTCCCCGGGACCGACTGTCTGCTCCTGGTTGTTAAAGCCTACGTTAATGCCGGAATCACATACGGGGTCATAATTCAGAAACTGTGGATTTAAGGAGACCCGCATGGAAGGTGTATGGGGGAAATCCAGGGGAACTCTGAACTGAAAAGATACGCCGGGTCATCGTGCTTTTTCAGACGTTCCCGCATGGGCTCGCAGCGATAGTTGATGCCCATCACACCCGGGTCATCATGGGAACCGGGTACCTCCGGCGGATTCAATGGTTTTCCGTCTTTGTCAAACAGGAAGGCAAAGTCGTGGACAAAAAGGGCAAATTCCCGGAAGAAAGTGCCGTCCTTTCGCCGGATGACAGCTTTTGTACCTCTTTTCAGTTCTTTGCCGTTCTGGATATTGTGGAAGGTGGCTCCCGCTTCTTCCACGATCAGCGCGCCGAATACACCGTGCATCTGATGAGAGTTTGCGAACAGATGGTCATGGAAAAAGACCGTGCGAAGCTCTGTATTGGCAAAAAACCGTTCTATCAGGGTCTCGTATTGTCTGGCGCCTGCAATGTTATTCCAGCCATTGGCAGCACCGTCGGAGACGATGGTGTCGAATTTCACCAGATGGATATGAAAGCCTGCGATATCTGTGATGGTCTCCATCTGGAAGGGGCTCTCCATCAGACGTTCCGGCAGAAGATTGGTCAGGCGGATTTCCACACAGTCACCGGCATTGGCGCGGATGACAAGGGGCTCCACGCGAAGCTTCCGGCTTTCCACCTTGCGGATATACGCATCCAGACCACCGTGGCGCTCCAGGTCTTCCTTGAGGACAAAGAACCGGCCCTGGGGGTCATGCCAGCCATAGCGGTTGTAGGTGATCTTTGCCTGGACAAGGGCGAGTTCAAAGACTTTAATGTCTGTTTCTGGTGGGCAGTCACATGGTTTTTCGGAATCTGTTTTTCCTCCTGCATGACAGGGACAGGTTTCTGCGTAAAGGGCTCCGGGTGCAAAGTTTTTTACAAAGTTTGCCCGCTCCAGGGGTGTAGGTTCTATTTTATTGGTTCCGTCCGGATTCAGAATCCCAAGAGGCGGCTGCAGCGGGCGTTCCCCAAAGGTACCATTGATGAAGCCCGGATATCCGGGATGTTTTTCATCCTTTGGAGGCGGCGATTCCCGGTCTTTTAAAGGCATCAGCGGCGGTATTGCGGTTCCGTCAGGCAGCTTTCCGCTGCCGTCCTCCAGGCGGTCAAAAATTCTCCAGAGCGTCCACATTCCTTCATGAAAATGGGGATAAAGATGACAGTGGAAAATGACGTCTCCGATGGTTTCCGTCAGACTTCCTGCTCCATGAAGAATGTCCAGTGTGTAGCATTCCTGTGGGCTTAAGGTGATGGAATCCAGGATGGTGGAGCTGGGGTTTTCTCCCTCAAGTCTCCATTGGTGGTTGTGCAGATGGAAAACATGGGTTTCCTTAATTCCACCGTGAACCAGACGGATTTTGGACGGATCTCCCACATAGGCACGGAGAATGGGCGGCGCCGGATCTCCGTAAACCCAGGAACTCATGGAGATGTCTTCTGCGCTGTCTGCGGGATCATGGGTGAGGGGATGACGGTTTCGCATGGGCTCCGAACGGTAGCTGATTCCTGTGGTAGCGGAAGGCAGCCCGGTATGATGGTCAACCGGCTGATTTCCGTCTTTTTCCTTCATCTCCAGTTCATCATGGAAAAACACTGCATATTCGCGAAATGCAGGCTTTCCGGGCGTATAGATATCCGCAAAAAGGCCGCTGTCCAGTTCCTCGCCGGTCTGCGGGTCAAGCCAGACAGATTGTGGCTCTTCTACGATGATGGCGCCAAACAATCCGTGGACATTGGTGCCTTCCTCGCTGCTTCTGGAATCTCCCATATCCTGAAACAGATAGACGCCTTCCCGGTTTGCATACCAGGTATAGGTAATCTGATGTCTGGCAGTGGTGTCCCGGTTGAAGCCGACGTTTGCACCGTCTGAGGTCTGTACATCATAATCCATACCAAGCACATGGAGAGAGAGGGCACGATCCAGGGAATGGGAAAAAGAGATGACGACTTTTTCTCCCACATTTGCCCGGATGACCAGAGGCCTTACTTCCTCACAGGGCTGTGGAATGTCCTGTTCAAAATTATGCATCGCTTTTTCGCGGATGCGATCCGCGTCTTTTTTCAGCACATACAGAAGACCATCCGGGTCGTGGTCTCCGTATCTGTTATATACGATCGGAATCTGGATGACTTCTATCTCATAGTAACGGGTTTTATCTGGACAGGGATAATGACATAATTCCATCATATATCTCCTATCGTGTCCGTCCGGTTTCCAGGACGCGGATATAGTGGTTGGCTTCCCGCAGTACATGATCTGCAAGAAGCGGCAGGATAATGGAGGAAATCCGGCAGTTCAGGATTCCATCTGCTCCGGCTGTCTTAAAGTCCCGATATTTCTTCGTCTCTTCCAGGGTCTCTGAGGTGAGGCTGTTGGCCTTGCAGTCCTGCCTGCGGGCAAGCTTAAGCAGTCTGGCATAATCTTTGGAAAAATCATCGGCTGTGGAAATAAGTTCAGCTTCACTGGGATCCAGAAGTCCGCGGATGAACCATGCATGTTCCATCATGATCTGATTCCAGAAGGCCTCGGTTTCATAGAGATTCTGATAGGAAATGCAGCGGTTGCCCAGCAGACGTTCCAGAATCTCCCGGTACAGCTTTGCTTCGCGGGTGATGTGTTCAATGAGGAGCGGATAATTGGCGGTAAAAAGCCGGCATTCCTTCACATCACATAAAAGCCGTTCTTTAAAACAGATAAACTGGTTTAAAAGGCAGAGAACACGTTCGTTTATGGCGGTGATCTGCCTGGTCAGGCACCTGTTTTCCTCGCGGCTACATTCGCAGTGAAGCTTTCTGGTCATGGAGGAAATGTCACTGTTAATGGGAATGCCGCTTAACGCTTCTGTTTTTCTCTCAGCAGGAATGGTGAATTCCGTAATCAGTTCATTGGAATGCAGGACAGGGTCACTGACCGTAATTCCATCTATCCGTAAAAGATCGGAAAGAACGTCTTCGAATTCTCTTCGAAAAAGATTCGCCTCTTCTATCCTGCTTTTTTCACAGCAGGGGAAGCCTGCCTCGAGAAAAAGCGCATGCTCTTTCATAATACGTCCGAAAAAAAGATGGGTTTCTATTGAAAGGAGTGTGAAATCATCCATAAGCATTCATACCTCTTTTTGAGTTCGTTATAGTATATGTCAGGAACAGATATTTGGGAAATTGATTTTTCTGTGAGAAATCCGGCAGAATGCACAATTTTATGTGGCCTCCGCATTGCATAGTTTTCACAAAATTGTTTTAAAACCGAACATTTATTTTGAAATAAAAGGACAAAAGTGATAAAATAGTTATAAAAGAGAGGAAGTGGAATGTGATGTTTGAAACGGGAGATTATGTGATTTATGGTCATACGGGAATCTGTCAGGTCATGGGAACGACCACCATGGATATGGACGGGATTCCAAAGGACAGATTATATTATGTGCTTCGTCCGGACGGCGAGACAGAGGGAAAGATTTTTACACCGGTGGAGAATCCCAAAGTGGTAATTCGTAAGACTATGTCCAGAGAGGAAGCAGAAGAGCTTCTGGATGCGATTCCGGGAATTGAGACACTGGATATCGACAATGATAAGCTGAGAGAAGAAAAGTATAAAGAATGTATCAAAACCTGCGAATGCAAAGAGATGATCCGCATCATTAAGACCATCTATCTGCGCAAAAAGGACAGGATATCCAAGGGGAAAAAGGTTACCGCAACGGACGAGCGCTATCTCAAGATGGCGGAGGAAAGTCTGTATTCTGAGCTTTCCATGCTTCTGGGGGTTCCGAAGGGAAAAATGGAGAGCTATATTACAGCCAGGATCCGCGGGAAGAAGTAAGGGTATTTTTTACGATGTTGGTTTTATGTTCGGCAGCAGAATCAAATTGTCAGGCATTTTTGAAAACGTCCTAAAATAAGTGAAAAATTAGCCCCGCGAATTCGGGGCTGTTTTACTTTACGAATCATACTCGGTGATGATTAAAATATTGACAGCATGAACCCGCATTCCATGCCTGGACAGGCTTGAGGGCAGACTTGGCAGGGGCCCGCTTAGGCAGGCCCCTACGAAGCCTGCCGGCACTGACGTGCCAGCCTGGCATGGATGCCCCTACTGTCAATACATGAAACATCCATCGCATGACTCGGACGATTACCTGTCTTGCGCGGGTCTTGTACAATTTTTTGTTCCTTCTTAGCCTTCGACAGAAGGGAATATGGGGCAAAAATTGCCCCGCGGGGCCTATACAAATTTTATGTTCTTCCAGGACCCAATTACCTGGAAAATTCAGGGGAAATCCTGCTTTTTTACTGCATATTTTCTCTGGTAGAGTGGGAATTGCTTCTGAGACCCAACTTTTAGAAATTTCCGGGGCCTGGGGACGCAATTTTTTTATATGGATACTTTTGTCATTCGAATCCACGGATTTTTGCTTGAATCACACGATATTTGGGCCCTGGCAGAGTGAAAATTTTGCATAGGCCCAGAGGAGGATTGGATACCAGACTATAATTGCTTCATGTCCGTCCACGATATACGACTTCATGCTTGCACGGGGTATATTTGACAAAATACTTGGCATCTGCTATGGTAATGTACAGTAACGGTTAAGGAGATGTACAGACATGAGAGAGAAACTTACCCAAAAAGATGTGGAAAAAATAGAACAGGAAATTGAGCACCGCAAGCTGGTAGTCCGCAAGGAGGCAATTGAGGCGGTAAAGGAGGCAAGGGCACAGGGCGATCTGAGTGAGAATTTTGAATATTATGCCGCTAAAAGACATAAGAACCAGAACGAGAGCCGTATCCGTTATCTGGAAAATATGCTGAAAACAGCCACCATTGTTTCCGAGGATTCCAAAAACGATGAGGTTGGCATGGATGACATCGTGGAGGTATACTTTGAAGAAGAGGACGAGGTGGAGAAGTACAAGCTTGTCACTTCCATCCGTGGAAATTCCATGGAAAACCGCATCAGTATTGAGTCCCCTATTGGAAAGGCCCTGAAAGGCCGTAAGGTGGGAGACCGCGTGGAAGTGAAGGTAAATGATAATTACAGTTATTTTCTGGTGATTCGTTCTATCGACAAGACCGGTTCGGAGGAAGAAGAAATCAGGGGATTTTAAGTGAAGTCACTATTTTACATAGATTTTACATTTCCTGACGAATAATTTTACATAGCCTTGCTAAAATGCGTCCATAATAAGAATATAAAGGAGAATACCATGGACTTTTTTAGCATACTTACGTTAGTGGGCGGCCTTGCCATGTTCCTATACGGAATGCAGGTTATGGGCGACGGCCTGGAAAAGATTTCAGGAGGAAAGCTTGAAAAAATTCTGGAAAATCTTACTTCAAACCCTGTAAAAGCAGTTGTTCTGGGTGCGGCTGTCACGGCAGTCATTCAGTCTTCATCGGCGACGACTGTTATGGTAGTCGGCTTTGTAAACTCCGGGATCATGCAGCTGTCCCAGGCAGTTGGCGTGATCATGGGGGCCAATATCGGTACCACCATTACCTCATGGATCCTGAGCCTTTCCGGAATTGAGAGCACAAATTTCTTCATCCGTCTGTTAAAGCCAAGCTCGTTCTCTCCGATTCTGGCGCTGATCGGCGTAATCTTTCTCGTATTTCTCAAGAGCCCGAAAAAGAAAGACATCGGTTCTATTTTGGTGGGCTTTGCCGTGCTGATGTTCGGTATGGATACCATGAGCAGTGCGGTAAAGCCTCTGGCTGATGTCCCGGAATTTACAAGCATCCTGCTGAAATTTACGAATCCGCTGCTTGGTGTCCTGGCAGGTCTCGTTCTGACGGCAGTCATCCAGTCGTCCTCTGCATCCGTAGGTATCCTGCAGGCATTGTGCATGACCGGAGCCGTGCAGTACAGTGCGGCACTTCCTATTATCATGGGACAGAATATCGGAACCTGTGTCACAGCCCTTCTCTCTTCTGTGGGAGCAAACAAAAATGCAAAAAGAGCAGCCATGGTGCATCTCTACTTTAATATTATCGGAACCGGCGTTTTCATGGGAGCATTTTATCTGATCAATGCATTCGTGCACCTGCCCTTTATGACAGAGGCGGCAAATCCTGCAGGAATTGCAGTGATCCACAGTGTGTTTAATATCACCGCGACCCTGATCCTGCTTCCGTTCTCCAAAGTGCTTGTAAAGCTGGCATGCATTACGATCCGCGATACAAAAGAGGACATTGTGGTGTCCGAAGAAGACCAGGAATTTATGATCCTGGAATCCCGTTTTCTGGAAAAACCTGGCTTTGCAATGGAACAGAGCCGCAATGCTGCCAGAAAAATGGCGGAAGAATCCCACAATGCACTTGGCATCGCATTCCAGCTGGTGGACAGTTACAGTGAAGAAGCTGCCCAGCGTGTGGAAAAAATTGAGTCCAAGGTCGACCGATATGAGGACGAACTGGGTACCTATCTGATCAAACTGAATCATAAGGATCTGTCACAGGAGGACAGCCACAGTCTGTCCATTATGCTGCATTGTATCGGAGATTTCGAGAGAATCTCCGACCATGCTCTGAATATCATGGAATCTGCGCGGGAAATGTATGACAAAAAAGCACATTTTTCCGAGAAAGCAATGGAAGAGCTGCATGTACTGGAAAACGCCGTGGAGGATATTGTAGAAACGGCGTATATGGTCTTTTCCAAGCAGGATGTAGCCCTTGCAGAAGCAATCGAACCGTTGGAAGAGGTGATCGACGAGCTGAGCAAAGAACTGAAACGCCGCCATGTACAGAGACTTCGCGCCGGGGCATGTACCATTGAGATGGGCTTTATCCTGTCAGATATCACCACAAGTCTGGAAAGAATCGCGGACCACTGCTCCAACATCGGAGTCTGCGTCACCCAGGTTCGGGAGGACCTGTATGATACCCACAGCCATCTGGACAACGTGAAAAACACGCCGGATGAGAGATTTTTCCATATGCTGGAGAAGGTGCGTGCACGGTATGTACTTCCGTAAGAGTCTCTTGTATTCAGGAAAAAAAACACGTATACTGTGGTAAGATGATGCGGTATGAAGAAGGTGCGAAAGAAATGATCTATTGTGTGGAGGATGACAGAAATATCCGCGAGCTTCTGGTTTATACGCTGGAGACCACTGGATTTGAGGCAAAAGGCCTGGCGGATGGAAATGAACTATGGTCTGCCTTAAAGAATGCGGATGCGATACCGGAAATGATCCTGTTAGACATCATGCTGCCGGGTGAGGACGGATATGCGATTCTGGAAAAACTGAAAAATTTTTCTGCTACCAGGAATATACCGGTTATCATGGTGACAGCCAAGGAAGCGGAATACGATAAGGTCCGGGGCCTGGAAAGCGGTGCGGATGATTACATTACAAAGCCCTTTGGCATGATGGAATTTGTGGCAAGGGTAAAGGCTGTCCTGAGGCGAAGCAGCCGGCAAAGCGAAGACAGGGAGCTGCGCTGCGGGAATCTGTCAGTTTTTGTGGGCCGCCATGAGGTGTTTTATGAAGATAAACCAGTGGAGCTGACCCGTAAGGAATTTGAACTCCTTTTGTATCTGATGGAAAATAAAGGACTGGTTATGACCAGAAACCAGATTTTGTGCCATGTATGGGGATACGATTTTGACGGAGAAACCAGAACCGTGGATGTACATGTACGAAGCCTCCGGCAAAAGCTGGGAGACGGAGGAAACATGATCGAAACCGTCCGCGGTGTGGGATACCGCATCGGCAGATAAAAACGTATGACCGTATCGGCAGATAAATATGAGTGACTGCATCAGCAGGCCGCATACCAAAGGAGTGAAGGGACATGAAACAGCGGATTTTGAACCATACGAGCTTTCTTGTGGTCATGACGGTGCTTCTGACTTTTGTGGCATCCAGCCTGGTCATGTATCAGAAATTCAGTGTGTATATGAAGCAGGGTATCCGTGATGAGGCAGAATACATACGGGTTGGTGTGGAGGAATTCGGAGAAGCTTATCTCAATAAAAAGGTAGGCGATGCCACCTCCAGCCGTATTACCCTGACGGACAGTGAGGGAAATGTGCTGTTTGACAGTGAGGCGGATGCTGCCCAGCTTCCCAATCACAGCAATCGGCCGGAATTTGTACAGGCGATGAAAGATGGCTTCGGGGAAAAGGTGCGTTATTCGGAAACCCTTTCCAGGCAGACCTTTTATTATGCGGTCAAACTGGAAAACGGGGATATCCTGCGGGTGGCAAAAACGACGGACAGCGTGTTTTTAACCCTGATGTCCAGTTTTACGCTCCTGGGGCTTCTGATGATTGTGATTCTACTGGTGGAATTTACCCTGGTCCAGAAACAGACAAAAAAACTGATCCAGCCTGTCAATGAGCTGGATCTGGAGCATCCGCTGGACAATGTCTGCTACGAGGAGCTGCGTCCCTTACTGATGCGGGTGGACCAGCAGAACAGACAGATTGCCGCACAGGTGGAGGAATTGAAAAAAGCCGAGGCAGTGCGCCGGGAATTTTCCGCAAACGTTTCCCACGAGCTGAAAACGCCGCTGATGTCCATTTCCGGATATGCGGAGCTTTTGATGAACGGCATGGTAAAACAGGACGATGTCCAGGAATTTTCCGGGCGCATTTATCACGAAGCAACACGACTCTCCAATCTGGTGGCGGATATCATCCAGCTTTCCCGCCTGGACGAAATGGAATGCGATATGCCCTTCGAAGCCGTAGATCTGTATGAGCTGTCGGAGGATGTGGTGAACAACCTGAGAGGTCCTGCTCAAAAAAAAGACATCACCATCACACTTACCGGAGAGACGGTAGCCATCCGCGGAGTGCGCCATGTTCTTTATGAAATGTTTTTTAACATCGCTGATAATTCCGTCCGTTATACAGAGCCGGGCGGAGAAGTGAAGGTTTTTGTGGGAAAAAGGGATGGGAAACCATTTTACCGTGTGGAGGATAATGGAATCGGGATTCCGAAATCCGAGCAGAAGAGAATCTTTGAGCGGTTTTACCGCGTGGACAAAAGCCATTCACGGCAGACAGGAGGCACGGGTCTTGGGCTGTCCATTGTGAAACACGGCGCCAGCCTTCACCATGCAAAGATTAACCTGGACAGTGAGCCGGGAAAAGGAACCAGGATGGAAATACTGTTTTAAGAAAAGGGACGCTTTTGCGTCCCTCTTTTTCTGCCTTATTTCAGGCGGCACATCTTTATACTTATTCCAATTCAGATAAAGCATCCTCATCTGCAATGATGATCGCATTCGGATGGAACTGCAGGATAGAAGCCGGGCACTGTGGAGTAACCGGGCCTTTGAGAGCTGCAGCCAGTGCTTTTGCCTTGTTTTTGCCGTTGGCAACCAGCACGATCATTTTGGCGCTCATGATGTTTCCGATTCCCATGGTGTATGCCTTTCTCGGAACATCTGCCTCATTTTCAAAAAAGCGTTTGTTTGCCTGGATGGTAGCGTCGGTCAGATCCACACAATGGGTCTCTGCGGCAAAATGGTCATCCGGCTCATTGAAACCAATGTGTCCGTTCGGTCCGATTCCCAGAACCTGCAGATCGATGGTTCCCATTTCCGCAAGAAGGGCATTGTAGGCAGCACAGGCTTTTTCGCTGTCCAGGACAGTACCGTCCGGAACATGTGTGTTTGTCATGTCAATGTTTACTCTTTCAAACAGATGTTTGTTCATAAAATAACGGTAGCTCTGGTCATTATCCCCGCCAAGGCCCATATATTCATCAAGGTTCACGGATCTTACCCGGGAGAAATCCAGATTTCCGCTTTCATACATGGAAACAAGATTGTCATAGGTGCCGATGGGGGAAGAACCGGTAGCCAGTCCCAGAAGGCAGTCCGGCTTTAAGGTGATCTGTGCTGCGATGATATTTGCAGCTTTTCTGCTTAATTCCTCATAGTTTTTGGTTCTGATAAGTTTCATAATTTCCTCTCCTTTTTCTATTATATGTATATTTTATTACTGACGGATTTACCGGTGCTTTTCAGAAAGCGCCATAATAGATGACGCGTATTCGGATGGCGTCATCCCGGCGATTTTTTTAAACTGCCGGGAAAAATAGTGGATGGACGAATACCCCAGAAATTCAGAAATCTGGGTAAAATTCATTTCATTTTCCCGGATGAGCTGCTTGGCAAACTCAATCTTCATCTGGGAAAAAAGCTCGATCACGCCGCAGTGGCTCTGTTCCCGGAAAAGCTTCTGAAGCTGGGAACGACCGATCAGGTTATCGTGGCAGATATCCTCTATGGTAAGGGATTCCCGGATGTGCTCCTCCAGATAAAACAGAATTTTATTGTAAGGAGCAGAGTTTGTTTTCAGATCTACGAATTTGCTGATGGGCACGGAAAGCTGCGGCATCATATTCCGGCGGATCAGATAGATGAGAATCTGCTCCAGGTAAAGGCGAAGGAGCTGCTGAGAGCCGAACAGAGCGTTTTCACGCTTTTCCATGATGTTCAGATAAGGGTCATCCAATGGGGAACTGATACAGCGTCTTGCCTCCGAAATCAGCATTCCCAGGAGATTGCGCTCCGTATCCGTAATGTTTACGATGCGGTTCTCGAAAAACTTCATACAGGGAGAATGGCATGTAAAAGAAACCACCACGATATTGGGTGCGGTATTCCCTACTGCCATCAGATCGTGAAATTCATTGGGTTTGTGAAAAATCGCCTGTCCCCGGTTTAAGATATGAGGGCCGTCGTCTGTGCACACCTGCGCCATTCCCTTGTCTACACATTGAAATTCCCAGAAGTCATGCCGCTCTCCTGGAAAATGAAAGTCATTACGGTATTCAAAATAATGAACCGTGTAAATTTCTTCAACATGGATATCCGAATCCAGATGAATTGCAGCAAAAGACATAAAAGAGCCTCCTCGTACTAGTATCCTTAAGTATACATTAATTGAATGAAAAAAACCACAAGTTTCCAAAGGATTTTTTGAAATTTTTTGCTTTTTGTGCAAAAGAAATGAAGAATTGTGTAAATACTATTTGTGCGAAAATGCTAAAATTATATTTATCAGCACATAAAATTGTAAAAAGTATACAAAACCTGCGCATACCGGTTCAGGCAGGAGAGGGTTTTATGTGCAATCTCCCATCGATGTGTGATAAATAAAAAAATAAAATGATTGACAATTCTGACAAGCTTTTGTAAAATGAATTCATAATCATAATAATTAAGGCGAGAGATTACAAAGGCGTGACAAATCAGATATTATTCGATCAGATTTTGTTACGCTTTCTTTTATCTCTGGACCTTGAAAAGAAAGGGAAGGTGACCAAAAATGAAAAAAAGAATTTTTGCAGCACTTATGGCCATGACAATGATCGCATCCATGTCAACAGCAGCTATGGCTTCTGAAGGAGACAAAACAGAAGTTAACGTGATCGCAGCTGAGTACGGTCAGAACACCAAAGCATGGTGGGCAGACTTTGTAGAGTCCTTCAATGCAGAACATCCGGACATCAACCTGAACGTAGAGGTTGTTTCCTGGAATGATATTTACACCGTAGTAAATACCCGTATCCAGGGCAATAATGCACCGGACATTCTGAATATCGACGTGTTTGCAGATTATCAGGCTGACGGCCTTCTTCTTCCGGCACAGGACTATGTTTCCGAAGAAACTTATGCAAAAATGTATCCGTCCTTCCTGGAGCAGTCCGAAGTTGATGGAACCGTATGGGCAGTTCCGGATCTTGCTTCCGCTCGTGCAATGTACTACAACAAAGACATTCTCGATGCAGCAGGCGTAGAAGTTCCGACTACATGGGAAGAACTGACAGCAGCATGTGAAGCGATCAAAGCATATGATGACACTATTTATCCATGGGGCATTGATATGACAACTGACGAAGGTCAGGCTGCATTTGCTTACTACACCTGGAACAATGGCGGCGGCTTTGTAGATGAGAACGGCGACTGGGCTCTGAACAGCGACGCAAACGTAGAAGCAATCGAG
>JALERH010000085.1 GCA_022764275.1 Blautia sp.
GTAACTGTGTATGAAGTACCGGATGATCTGGCAGAAAGGCCAGATTTGAACTGTCGTATATTTGATGACAAACCTACAATTGAATGGGCCATATTCATAAAAAATAATCGAGATAGAAAATTTACGGATATTAGCAGCAGGAAATGATTGAGTACACCACACAGGAAGTGATTGGTTATCTTATAGAGGATAATGGAATTACCATGGAACAGGCTTTGGAGAAGTTCTATATGTCCGAGACTTTTGAAAAGTTAAGTGATGTAGAGACCGGTCTTTATCTGGACGGATCTTCGTATGTGTATGAGTTGTTAAAAAGAGAGATTCAAAATAAATAGAGTGTAATGCCATTTCATCATTTCGGGTTTTTATCGAAGTGATGGAATTTTTTATAAAAAAAGAAGTCTGCTTTCCAATTTTTTATGTGGGAAGTTTGAGAAAGTTATCATTTAATCAACATAAGTTTTTTAAATAACAAATATGGATTCATAAAGGAGAAGAATATGGATCATTTTGAATTAGTATCAGAATACGCCCCCACCGGCGATCAGCCCCAGGCAATCGCTAAGCTGGTGGAGGGATTTAAAGAAGGAAACCAGTGTGAAACCTTACTTGGCGTCACCGGTTCCGGTAAGACATTCACCATGGCGAATGTCATCCAGGCTTTGAACAAGCCTACCTTAATATTGGCACATAATAAAACGCTGGCAGCGCAGTTATATGGAGAATTCAAGGAATTCTTTCCACACAATGCCGTCGAATACTTTGTGTCCTACTACGACTACTACCAGCCTGAGGCATACGTCCCTTCATCGGATACCTATATTGCCAAAGATTCTGCCATCAACGATGAGATTGACAAGCTGCGTCTTTCAGCCACTGCCGCTATGTCGGAACGGAAAGATGTAATCATTGTATCATCTGTCTCCTGTATTTATGGTCTGGGTTCGCCTCAGGAATGGCAGGACATGATGATCTCCCTGAGACCAGGAATGGAGAAAGATCGGGACGAAGTCATTCGGCAGCTCATCGAAATCCAGTATACCCGTAACGAGATGGATTTTCACAGGGGCACCTTCCGGGTAAGAGGAGATACTGTGGAAATCTATCCGGCAAACTACACAGATACAGCCGTGCGCGTGGAATTTTTCGGGGATGAGATTGACCGGATCACGGAAATCGATGTCCTGACCGGGGAAATTAAATGTGAGCTGTCTCATGTGGGAATTTTTCCGGCCTCACATTATGTGGTGCCCATGGAACAGATTTTTCGTGCAGCGGATGCCATTGAAAAAGAATTAAAGGAGCAGGTGGAGTATTTCAAAAGTGAGGACAAGCTTCTGGAGGCACAGAGAATATCTGAGCGGACAAATTTTGATATTGAGATGATGAAGGAAACTGGCTTTTGTTCCGGGATTGAGAACTATTCCCGGCATCTGTCAGGCCTGAAGCCTGGAGAACCTCCCTATACCCTCCTGGATTTCTTCGGAGATGATTTTCTTCTGATCATAGATGAGTCGCATAAGACAGTGCCCCAGGTGGGCGGCATGTACGCAGGGGACAGGAGCAGAAAACAGACCCTGGTAGATTATGGATTCCGCCTTCCTTCCGCTATGGATAACCGGCCATTAAGCTTTGAGGAATTTGAACAGAAGCTGGATCAGGTGCTGTTCGTGTCCGCGACTCCGGGCGAATATGAATATGAGCATGAGCTTCTTCGGGCGGAGCAGATCATCCGGCCTACAGGACTTCTTGACCCCAAGGTGGAAGTGCGTCCTGTTCAGGGACAGATTGACGATCTGATTGCGGAAGTGAATAAAGAGACAGAGAAGAAACACAAGGTGCTTATTACAACATTGACCAAGCGCATGGCAGAGGATCTGACCGAGTACATGAAAGATGTGGGAATTCGTGTCCGCTATCTTCACTCAGATATTGATACATTGGAGCGAGCAGAGATTATCCGTGATATGCGGCTTGATGTATTTGATGTTCTGGTAGGAATCAATCTGCTCCGGGAGGGACTTGACATTCCGGAAATCACGCTGGTGGCGATCCTGGATGCGGACAAAGAAGGATTTCTGCGTTCTGAAACCTCTCTGATTCAGACCATTGGACGTGCAGCCAGAAACAGTGAAGGCCATGTTATCATGTATGCAGATACCATGACGGATTCCATGCGAAATGCGATTGAGGAAACAAACCGCCGCCGCGCTATACAGGAAGCCTACAATAAAGAACATGGTATCACTCCGACTACGATCAAAAAGGCAGTCCGTGATCTGATCGCCGTTTCCAGGACGGTTGCGGAAACAGAGGTAAAACTGAAAAAAGATCCGGAATCCATGAATCGAAAAGAATTGACAAAACTCATCTCACAGGTGGAAAAACAGATGCGTCAGGCTGCGGCAGATTTAAATTTCGAGCAGGCAGCAGAACTTCGTGATAAAATGATAGAACTTAAGAAAAATCTGGCAGAGCTGGAGGAGTGACGATAAAAAATTCGTTGGACAGATAGAAAAAGATGTTTTACACTATAGGTATTTGAGTACAGATGAGGAGGAACTTTATTATGAAATTTTCAAAACGGCTGGATTTATTTGGGGACGAGATTTTTTCTGATTTAAATAACCGGAGAATGGAGCTGGAAAAGCAGGGGGCAAAAATTTACAATATGAGTATCGGAACACCGGATTTCCATACTCCGGATCATATAAAAAAAGCAATGGCAGATGCAATCGCAGACGATGAGAACTGGAAATACAGCCTTCGGGATCTTCCGGAGCTCCTTCAGGCAGTATGCGATTATTACAGCAAACGATTTGATGTGGAACTGACGCCGGATATGGTCATGACCGTATATGGAAGCCAGGAAGGAATGGGCCATCTGGGGATGGCTCTTTGCGATGAGGGAGATACGGTGCTCCTGCCGGATCCGTGTTATCCTGTATTTGCGGCAGGAAGCCTGATGGGAGGAGCTGTTCCCTATTATTATCCGCTGACAGCGGAACATGATTTTCTTCCTTATGTGAAAGGAATTCCGGAGGAAGTGGCGAAAAAGGCAAAATACATGGTGGTATCTCTTCCCTCAAATCCGGTGGGGAGCATTGCGACTCCCGGATTATATGAGGAAATCGTTGCGTTTGCAAAGAAATACGATATTCTGATTATTCATGATAACGCATACAGCGATATTATATTTGACGGAAACTATGGTGGGAGCTTTCTGGCAACGCCGGGAGCGAAAGAGGTTGGCGTAGAATTTTTCAGCCTTTCCAAATCATTCAATGTGACAGGTGCCAGAATCAGTTTTCTGGTTGGAAGACCGGATGTGATTGCTGCACTTCGCAAGCTGCGCAGCCAGATCGACTTTGGAATGTTCCTTCCGATTCAGAAAGCAGCCATTGCGGCATTGACAGGACCGCTCGAAAGTGTAAAAGAGCAGTGTAAAATGTATGAAGAGCGAAGAGATGCCCTTTGCAACGGCCTTCGCAGCATCGGATGGGAATTGCCAAATGGAAAGGGAACCATGTTTGTATGGGCAAAAATCCCGGGAAAACGTACAGACAGCATGGCATTTTGCATGGAACTTATGGAGAAATCCGGCGTCATTGTGACTCCGGGAGCAAGCTTCGGACCTCATGGAGAAGGATATGTCCGTTTTGCGCTTGTGCTGCCTCCTGATAAAATCAGGGAGGCTGTGGAGGCGATTCGCTGCAGTGGAATATAAAGAGAAAATGTTTTTGGTAAAAACATGAAAATTTCACAGAAAAAATTTGTAAAAAATATTGACAAACCAAATGAACGGTGCTATCTTAAGACCATAGATGTTAGCACTCCTAATAATTGAGTGCTAACAAAAGGAATTCTAAATGGAAAGGAGCAGACATTCATGGGTGAAGTATTAGATGAGCGCAAAAAGAAAATACTGAAAGCAATCATCAAGACTTATATGGAAACCGGTGAGCCGGTAGGTTCCAGGACGATTTCCAAATATCC
>JALERH010000102.1 GCA_022764275.1 Blautia sp.
CGGCGTGGCCGGTCCGAAAAAACTGGGGTGCTTTGGCGCCAGTTATCTGTATCCGATTTTTCTGGAAATCGGTGTCATAAGTCTTCCAAAGAGGAAAGGGGATTGTTTTGGAGAATAGAGCAGTATCTGGAGAAAACAAGATGGGAGTTATGCCCATCGGAAAATTATTGATGAGCATGTCTGTACCGATGATGATATCCATGTTGGTGCAGGCCTTGTACAATGTGGTAGACAGTATGTTTGTGGCAAGGCTGAACGAGAGTGCCCTGACGGCGGTTTCTCTTGCCTTCCCGGTGCAGAATCTGATGATCGCGGTGGGGACGGGAACCGGTGTTGGTATTAATGCCCTTGTTTCCCGATCTCTTGGGGAAAAAGATACCGAACATGCAAACAGCGCCGCCAACAATGGTATTTATCTTTCCATTTTCAGCTTCATGGCGTTTGCGTTCCTGACCGGTGTTTTCGGACCGCTGTTTTTCAAAGTGCAGACAGACAATGCACAGATCATTTCCTACGGTGTCAGCTACGTGCGCATCATCGGGATCATGTCCTTTGGAATGTACATGCAGTTTGTGGGAGAGAAGCTTCTGCAGTCAACCGGAAAAACGGTGTATTCTATGCTGACGCAGATTCTGGGCGCAGTGATCAACATTATCCTGGATCCGATCATGATTTTTGGTTTGTTTGGGTTCCCCAGACTGGAGGTGGCAGGAGCGGCAGTAGCGACGGTGACCGGGCAGATCATTGCAGCTGTTGTGGGCATGATCGTAAATATTAAGGTAAACCGCGAGCTGCATATTTCACTGGTGAAATACAGACTTTCCAAAAAAGTGGTAAAAAATATTTACAGCGTTGGCTTTCCTTCCATTATCATGGCATCCATCGGTTCGGTGATGACCTTTGGCATGAACAAGATTCTGATGGGCTTTACTTCTACTGCCACGGCAGTGTTTGGAGTATATTTTAAACTGCAGAGCTTTGTCTTTATGCCTGTGTTTGGACTGAATAACGGAATGGTACCCATCGTGGCATACAATTACGGTGCCAGAAAGCCGGAAAGGATTACAAAGACCATCCGTCTGAGCGTCCTGTGTGCCGTCTGCATCATGCTTCTGGGACTTTCTGTATTCCAGCTCATGCCGGGAGTTTTGCTGAATTTCTTCAATGCTTCCGATGCCATGAGGGAAATCGGCATTCCGGCGCTTCGGATCATCAGCGTGAGCTTTATCCTGGCTGGGTTCAGTGTGGTATCCTGTTCCGTTTTCCAGGCGCTTGGCCACGGCTTCCTGAGTCTGGCGGTTTCTGTGATGCGGCAGCTTTTTGTGCTTCTTCCCGCTGCGTTTTTACTGTCAAAAATCGGCGGCCTGCATGTCATCTGGTGGGCATTTCCTTTTGCGGAGATATTTTCAGCATGTATCTGCGCTGTTTTCATGCGCTATACCTACAAAAAAGAGATCCGTCCGTTAAAGAAGATCTGAATGCAGAAAGTATCTGTATAAAAGTATTTATACAAAAATATCTATACAAAATGCTTCCTCAGACCCCGCAAATTTCAAAAAGTGAGGTCCCGGAAGCATTTTTTCTGTATAGGAAAAATTTTACAATTTACATCTTATCCCATATGTACCGTAACATGGTATTCTTTCTTTCCTTCTTCAATCGGAATGAGATTTCCTTCCACTCGTTTTCCATCCACATCCAGATACAATACACCTTTTTCCACATGATTCGGATTTTTCACCTCGATGTGGTACACGGCACCGCGGAATTTTCGGGTGAGGGTGAAATCACCGAAATCAGACGGCACGCAGGGGTCGATGCAAAGCCCGTCATAGGAGGGCTGTACACCCAGAATGGCCTGGGAGAGATTGACAAAAGTCCATGCGGCCGTGCCGGTGAGCCAGCTGTTTTTGGCTTCGCCATGGCGGGGAGCATCTTTTCCGGCAATCATCTGTGAATATACGTAGGGCTCAGTACGGTGAATCTCGCTGATATCCTCAATATAGGACGGGCAGGTCTTTCGGTAGATCTCAAAGGCTCTTGTGCCGCGTCCGATGACTGTCTCCGCAATGGAAATCCAGGGATTGTTGTGACAGAAGATACCTGCATTCTCCTTGTAGCCCGGCGGGTAGGAGGAAATTTCTCCAAGGTTCAGATAATATCTGGTGTAAGCGGGCTGGTGGAGCATGATGCCGTATTTGGTATCCAGGCGTTCTTTTACGGAATCCAGTGCTTTTTCGGCCAGGCCTTCCTTTACACCGATGCCTGCGATGACACAGAAGCCCTGAGGTTCAATAAAGATCTGTCCCTCTTCACATTCGTGGGAGCCAACCTTTTCTGACTGGGCGTCATAAGCACGGAGAAACCATTCTCCGTCCCAGCCGGCATCCAGCACAGCCTGATACATAGCATTTACCGCCTCATCCGCTTTTTCCGCTTCATCGATCCTTCCGGTGCGGCGGCAGATCTCGGCAAATTCTTTTCCATATTTTACAAACATTCCTGCGATAAACGCGGATTCCGCCACAGGACCTTCGGATGGACCGGTAGTCTGGAAGGATTCTCCCGGTTCATCTGAAAAACAGTTCAGATTCAGGCAGTCGTTCCAGTCGGCACGTCCGATGAGAGGCAGCTTATGCGGCCCCAGGTGAGTGCAGACATAGGTAAAGGAACGCCGAAGATGCTCAAACAGCGGTTCGGCCTTTTCCACATGGCAGTCAAAAGGAACCATTTCGTCCAGAATCCCATAATCTCCTGTTTCACGAAGATAAGCGGAGACTGCGGCGATGAGCCAAAGC
>JALERH010000104.1 GCA_022764275.1 Blautia sp.
GTCAGGCAG
This sequence comes from Blautia sp., assembly GCA_022764275.1. Lineage (GTDB taxonomy): Bacteria > Bacillota > Clostridia > Lachnospirales > Lachnospiraceae > Blautia_A. Next base: position 10 of record JALERH010000104.1, read on the forward strand.
GTCTCCCGGCTTAAAGATCATCGCATCCGCCATCTTCCCGGTTTCCCAGTGATATCTCGGCCTCTGCTCCCTAATTACGGTGACGAGTTCGTACAGGATTTGCACCTGTTTCCCTTTTCACCGGAACCAATCATTTGTAAAAAATCTTTCTGATCGTTCCGACACCTGACTGCTACATATTCAATTGAATCCATTCTAGCACACTTCCATCTGCAGTGCAATCCTTCTGAGAGACTTTTTTCTGTCGTAACTTTTTGCTATACTTTTCTTAAAAAGTGTAACCTTCACAACCGAAACGGTGCTTATTAGATTGAAGGCCTTTTGATACAAAAAGAAGGGAGATGCAAGCCTTGGATGATAACAACTTTTCATTGCGACGATGAGGGAAAGCTATTTATAGCAAGAGTCTATCAGCCTGATTTATCCGAAAAAGTTGGAGATTATCCAATCATCAACTGGCAGCAGGCAAGAGAATTGCTGTTAAACGGCAGCTATCTCACCACTGTCCCCTATGAAATTTCCGGACCCGAATATGTCAAAAAAGTGGAGCTCATCTATCGAACCGGCTCACATGAGCAGTATTTTATGCCATATTATCGCTTCTATGTAGAATTGCCGGAAGAAGAAATGGAAAATGGGCGAAAAACCTACGGCGCGTACTATGTGCCGGCAGTGGATCGCTCCTATATTTCCAATATGCCAACATGGGACGGTAGTTTTAACTACTAAGGGAAACTGCATATGCCTTTTGAATAAGAGCAGTCCTTGCAACGGTAACACCACAAGGGCACTTGTCTATAATAACAGAAGGGACGTTCCCATATAAGAAGGAACGTCCCATGTATCACCCACCATATATCATTACTGAATATCCATTACCTGATATCCCTGATCGGCAACAGCCTGCTTGAAGATATCATCCGGAATATCTTTCTCCAGCGTTACAACAGCAGTTCCGGTTTTGTGACTAACGTCTGCCTTCGTCACACCATCAAGTGCTTCTAATGCTTTTTTTGTGTGCATCTCGCAATGTCCACACATCATACCTTCGATTTTCAGTGTTTTTTCCATGATTTTTGTCTCCTTTTCGATTGTGATTTTTAATTTATTTTTGATTTTATGATCCCCTTTAGAATCATGCATCCGAAAGAAATTCAGGCGCAGTGCATTGGTTACTACACTAAAGCTGGACAAGCTCATTGCTGCCGCAGCAAACATCGGATCTAACTGCCAGCCGAGCACACCTATAAATACGCCTGCTGCCAGCGGAATGCCGACAATGTTATAGATAAATGCCCAGAACAGATTTTCGTGAATGTTATGCAGTGTTGCCCGGCTTAAACGGATTGCCGCAGGAACATCAGACAGGCTGCTTTTCATCAGCACCACATCTGCCGCATCAATCGCAACATCCGCACCCGCACCGATAGCAATGCCGATATCGGCACTCGTCAGTGCCGGGGCATCATTGATGCCGTCACCGACCATAATAACTTGTCCCTGGCATTGCAGCTGCCGCTGTCATCACAACACGGTTTTTCACAGTCATTGTGCCAATCTTCATTGGCGATAAAAGCATTTCAAAAGCCATAGTAACATTCCTCCACTCTATTGTTCTTCTTCCTCTGTTAACTGCAATTTCGGATGTCCGTATTTTCCTGCATTTAAGCCTGATCAATTTTCTCCATACGACATTTTACATAACGCAATATGGAATTATGCGCAATTTCATCATAGTCCAGATGACTTGTAATCTGATTAGCATGCTGACCGTACAGTGGCTGGCTCTCATTCTTAAGTCCGGAATGATGAGGGAACATACTGTATCCATCCGCCATCTTCCAACTGTACTCCAACGGAATATCAATCTGTCCGGATTTAGTAGTAATTCGAATGATGTCATCTTCCTTGAATCCCCTGCGCTTTGCTTCCATTGGATTCATATATAGTTTAAACGGCTTTCTATACTTATAAGTATCATTATTACGCATCAGAGTATTAACACCATCGTCCATATGAAGTCCACTGGATACGAGATCAGGATATTCTTCAGTTGGAGCAGTCGCTTCGCGCTCCTTTTCGACAGTCAGATTCTTCATATGCCTGTTAACTGTCTCATCAAACAGGTGATTTTTTCCATCATCATGAAGAATTACATTCTTCATCTACTTATGAATATCCGAATCAGGAATACCAAGAGTGGCTCCCACAGGAGAATCAAAAAGCTCCCAGAACGTGTTGTCCATATAGCGCGACAAAGCGTCGCCCATAAGAAGATTGTACAGGATTATTACGAAAACACTGACGAACGAATTACGAAAAATCACCTAAAAAGTTACATGAATTTATAATGCAATATATGAAGTGCCCTAGAAAGGAAAAACCCTTGAAAATACTGGATTTCCAAGGGTTTTATGGTTCTTATTTAAGATTTGCAAAATCGGGATTACATGCCCATCTGTTTTGCAACCTCAGCTGCAAAATCTTCTTCTTTTTTCTCGATACCTTCGCCGGTCTCGTAACGAACGAAGCCTTTGATGGTGATGTTTGCACCGTTTGCTTTTGCAACCTGTGCTACGTAGTTGCCTACGGACTGTTTTCCGTCCTCAGCTTTTACGTATACCTGGTCAAGAAGACAGATTTCCTTCAGCTCTTTCTTGATACGTCCGGTGATCATACCCTGGATAACCTTCTCCGGTTTCTGGGACTCTTTCGGATCGTTCTTGATCTGAGCCATCAGGATTTCTTTCTCATGCTCGATATACTCAGCGCTTACTTCGCTGTCGCTGGTGTAAACAGGTTTCAGAGCTGCGATCTGCATTGCAACGTTTTTAGCCATCTCTTTGATGTCATCGTTTACAACGTCTGTCTCAACATCTACAAGAACACCGATTTTTCCGCCCATGTGGATGTAGGAAGCAACGAAACCGTTCTCCTCGGAAACCTGAGCGAAACGACGAATGTTCATGTTCTCGCCGATTACTGCGATCTGAGCTGCCAGAGCTTCTTTTACAGTCTTGGTTGTATCAAGTGCCCATGGCTCAGCCAGAAATGCGTCGATGTCTGCTGCAGTGGTGTTCATAGCCTGTGCAGCAACCTCTGCTACATAGTTCTGGAATCTCTCGTTCTTTGCAACGAAGTCTGTCTCAGAGTTAACCTCTACGGCAACACCCTTCTTTCCATCCTCGGAAACAAGAGCCTTGCAAAGACCTTCTGCTGCAACACGGTTAGCTTTCTTCTGTGCGGTAGCAAGACCTTTTTCACGAAGGAACTCTACTGCTTTATCCATATCACCGTCTGTGTTTGTAAGAGCTTTCTTACAGTCCATCATGCCGGCGCCGGTTAATTCTCTTAATTCTTTTACCTGTGCTGCTGTAATAGCCATTTTATTTTCCTCCTGAATCATTGATAGGAATGATTATTCCTCTACTGCTTCCTCTGCTGCGAATTCTTCGGACTCAGCCTCGATTTCGCCGTCTACGTCAGCCTGTCCCTGATTTGCCTCGATAACAGCGTCTGCCATCTTGGAAACGATCAGTTTGACAGCGCGGATAGCGTCATCGTTGCCCGGGATCACATAATCAAGTTCTTCCGGATCACAGTTGGTATCGCAGATACCGATCAGCGGAATACCTAAAGTATGAGCTTCCTGTACGCAGATTCTTTCTTTCTTCGGGTCTACTACGAAGATAGCGTCCGGAATTCTCTTCATATCTTTGATACCGCCAAGGTTTTTCTGTAATTTATCCAGTTCTTTTCTTAAAGCGATAACTTCTTTCTTTGGAAGAACATCAAATGTTCCGTCAGACTCCATAGCCTCGATCTCTTTCAGTCTTGCAATACGGCTCTGGATGGTCTTGAAGTTGGTCAGCATACCGCCTAACCATCTCTCGTTTACATAGAACTGTCCGCAGCGCTCTGCCTCTGTCTTGATAGCGTCCTGAGCCTGTTTCTTGGTTCCTACGAATAAAATGTTTCCGCCGTTTGCTACGATATCAGCGATCGCATTGTAAGCATCGTCTACCATTCCTACAGACTGCTGTAAGTCGATGATGTAGATACCGTTTCTCTCGGTGTAGATGTACGGAGCCATCTTAGGGTTCCATCTTCTTGTCTGATGTCCGAAATGAACACCTGCTTCCAAAAGCTGTTTCATTGAAATAACGCTCATGATTTTTTCTCCTTTTTTGGTTGATTTCTTCCGCACAGATCGCCTTCCGTCCGGACCCCGCCTTCACACCGTAGGGCACCATCCATCTGGAATCTCTGTACGTGTTTATTCCCGCAGACAATGTACAGACAGCAGATTTTTCTCTGCCTGGTAACCGCCGCGGATGTCAGATGTTTTGCATCCGACCTGCAACTTCTGCATTATAGCATAAAAAAACCCTCTGTGTAAAGAGGGTTTTTCTAAAAAAGTCCTTATTTTACAAGGTTTTTGTCTGTTTTTTTCAGGGCGTTTACTTCCTCTGCCGTAAGGGGACGGCATTCCCCTTTTTTCAGCTCCTTTGGCAAAACAAGCGGCCCCATGGAAAGTCTTTTTAAATAGGTTACTTTTTTCCCAAGCGCCTCCATCATACGCTTTACCTGATGAAATTTCCCTTCATGGATGGTAAGACGGATTTCCGACTGCCAGAATGCTCCCTCATTGGTGAGGTTTTCCTTTACGGAAAGAATTTCCAGCTTTGCGGGAAGGGTGGGCTTTTCTTCTCCGATATCCACACCGACAGCGATTTTTTTCACATCGTCCTCTGTCACCTGTCCATCCACCAGAGCATAATAGGTCTTGTCCACATGCTTTTTCGGAGAAAGCAGTTCATGGGCCAGGGCCCCGTCATCGGTAATAAGGAGCAGTCCTTCCGTGTCCTTGTCCAGCCTTCCCACGGGAAAAAGATTTCTGCGCTTCCCGCACGGCACCAGTTCCAGCACGGTCTTATCCCGGGCGTCTTCCGTTGCGCTTACATACCCGGCAGGCTTATGGAGCAGATAATAAACAAACTCCGGCGCAGCTCCCATGATTTTTCCATTCACTTCTACTTTATCTGCAGAAAGCTCCACCTTCTGCTCCGGTTTTTTCACCACGGTGCCATTTACCTGGACAAAACCCTTCTGTATCATTTTTTTGACTTCGCTTCTCGTTCCGGCACCTGCATCTGCCAGAAACTTATCAAGCCTTACTGCTTTTCCCATGCATTCTCCTGCTTTCCGTCTTTTCCGGATTCTAATCTACCAGATCCGGTCTGGCTCTCTTTTCATCTTCCTTCAGAAATCCCGGGCAGGCGTCCTCCTTCAGGCGCCATCCTCCTTCATTATTGGTTCCATTGATCACGACCTTCAGGCTGGACCAGTTTCCTCTGTAGGTTTCCCAGTCACAGGACAGGCCGTATGGAACCAGAGCTTTTTTCAGTTCCTGTATCTGCTCCTCATCTGAATAAACGATGGTTTCCGTCTCCTCGTAAGAATCTGCGATCCAGTAGCGTATTTCCACCTGATCCACCTGTACATCATCTATAGATAAAGGATACCCTGTTTCCTTTAAAATTGCAACCGTACGTTTAAATTCGGGATATACATAAACATTCGTGTATACATACCGCATACTGTTTCCCTTTGGAACCATGTTGGTAATGCTGGTTCTTTCCGGTACATTTTCATAAGTCAGATTCAGCATGGCACAGGGTTCTCCCGTCAGCACGCTGGCTCCAGCCTCTTTTACATCCTCCTGCACCGCTTCTATGAGTGCTTTTCGTTTGTTTTTATCCCCCTGAAACAGCGTGTAGGAATTTCCGTCATAGAAATTTCCACTTATACTTGGCAGGAATTTTGTATCAATACAGAGAGAGGAATATTTTTCTTCCTTCAGTGTCCCTTCTTCATAGCAGGCAGTGAGAAACGTTTTCGCCTGCTCCGTACTCATATGATAGTCCCGGTAAACGCTCTTTCCTGATTTCAGCACATACTGAATCTTATAGGAATCGTAGTAATCCCAGGTATCCTCGTCCTTCATCTGCTTTCCTGCCTCATTTACGCTGCGGGAGATCTCCTCCAGCGTCTGGTAAATCCCCTGGTCGATTCCTACATTGTGCACAGATCCCAGCTTACTGTCATAACCATAGTCGTTAAAGGCGTAGTATCCTCCCTTATCTTCCACAAGCTGAAAATTCTCGTAGCCGTTTCCCAGATTTGACATGATCGTCTCAATCTCATCCTGAGCCGGCATATAAGCATCGTATCCCTGCAGGTCAAACTGATAGTTTATGGCAATCAATGCCACAAAGACGCTGCAAAGGCCAAGCTGAAGCTTGTGGGATAAAAATTTCCGGAAATCCATCTGGAAAATAACCTCCAGAATCCCGTGTACCAGGAAGGTTCCTACAATCATTCCAAAAATCCACCATGGAAGCCGGTTATCATCTTTTACCGGAAGCAGATGGAAAATAATTCCTACTCCCAGTCCTGCAGGAATTACCACGAGAAACCGCAGTACGACTTCGGTCCATGGAAAAACCAGTGCCTTTCCCGTACCTTCAGCCGGTCTTTTTACATAGGCAAAATAGCTGCAGGCTGCCATTACAAGCGTCACGATCAGAATTACTGCCAGAAGCTTTCCGGATTTTCCCGCTGCATACCTGTTGGTAAAGGTATAGCCCAGAATAAAGGGGCTGACATAGTTCTCCAGGATTTCTGTAATCCCATAGGAATTTCCGGAATAAGTGTAGAAGAAGCTTGCCTGGTAACTCTGGATTATTCCGGAAAGAATCGGTCCGTAAAGGGCAAGAGCTCCCATGCAGAGCGCTCCCATGAGCAGATTTCCTGTCACGCACAGAACCAGGACTACGCTGAAATAAAGCATCAGATACAATACCAGATGCAAAAGCAGCAGAATCAAAGCCAGCTTCATGAGATGCAGGCTGAAGAAGCCGCGCATGGCTCCGATGCATATGGAGAAAAACTCCATCACCAGGTAGGGAATCAGATAATACAGGATTCCCACGTAAGTCTTATGCAAGAACAGATTGCTGCGTTTTACTGGCAGACAGTGATAAAAATCCACCTTCCTGGATGAGTACTGATACCAGAACTGGCTGATGCCATTGAGTACTGCGGCGATCACTGTTACCAAATAGCCAGTGCCAAGAAATCCATCCTTCCAGAGGTTTTCATACAGCAGTTCAATCTGCGCATGCGTATATTCCATGCCGAACCAGTTTCCCATTTTCAGAAGCTCTGCAACCGGAAATGCCATGAGAAATCCAATTGCCAGAAAGACGGGAATCCACATCTGTCCCTTGGATGTCACTTTTACATATTCACTAGAATAGATTTTTGATTTCATAACCTGCCACCTCCGTTTCGCTGATAAAGATTTCCTCCAGAGTCAGTGGGATAACCTCGCAAAACAGAGGTTTCTTTGACTGAATCTTTGCCATGATCTCACTTCGGGTTCCCCTTGCCGTGATCAGCAGGAGGGAGCCCTGATGCTGAATTTTCAGGATATCCAGTTCTTTTTCCAGTTCCTTTTCTCTTTCCCTGTCAGTCAGTACACACTGAATCTTATGAATATGTAATTTCATTTCCTCCAGATCCTTGGACAAAAGAATTCCGCCCTCATGAAGAAGCCCTACATGGTCACATACATCCTCCAGCTCCCGCAGATTGTGTGAAGCGATGACAGGTGTAAATTCCCGGTTCATGATTTCTGCGGCAAACAGGCTTTTCACTGCCTGACGCATTACGGGGTCAAGACCATCGAAGGTTTCATCACAGAACAGATATTTTGTACCTGCGCTGACGCCGAAAATCACAAGAAGCTGCTTTTTCATTCCCTTGGAAAAGGTTCCGATCTTTCTCTTTTCATCCAGATGAAACTGCTTCATCAGCCTTGTATAGCGCTGCATCTGGAATCCGGGATAAAAATTACGATAAAAACGTACCATATCGTTTGGCGTATAAACAACCGGAAAATAACTGTCATCGGAGATGTAAAAAAACTGACTTTTCGCTTCCTCGTTCTCATATACCGGCTTTCCGTCAATGAGAATCTCTCCCGTATCAGGCTTTATGATTCCTGCCATCATGCGCAGAAGTGTACTTTTTCCCGCTCCGTTGCTGCCCACCAGCCCGAAAACCTCCCGGTCTCCAATATCCAGGCTTACCTGGCTGACAGCTTTGATATCATCGAATGTTTTGCTGCATCCCTTAATCTCTATCATGTCCTTCCCTCCTTGTAGCAGTCCCTGATAATGTATGTCAACTCTTCCTCGACAAATCCCATGTCTCTGCCCTTTTGCACCAGAGTTTTCATCTCTTCCAGATAGCTTTTTCTGCTGATCTTGCGGACGCATTCGCTGTCTGCGATAAAATTGCCTTTTCCCTTCACCGGATAGATCAGGCCTTCCTGTTCCAGTTGGTTATATGCTCTCTGAATGGTGTTCGGGTTGATGGACAGATCCATGGCAAGCTGCCGGACGGAAGGCATCCGGGAACCGGGCGGCAGTGCACCGCTCAATATCAGATGGCGAAATTTCTCCACAATCTGCTCGTAGATGGGACGTCTGTCCTGATAATCCAATACGATCATTCCGTAATCATCTCCTTTTTTCTGAATTTCGAACTGCACGCAAAGTGTATTAAGTGTATCAAGTGTTTTAATACACTTATGATATCATAGACCTCTTAAGTACGCAAGGTGGGGAAATATTAAAGTTTTCTAAAAAAGCGGCACAGCTTTTGCTGCACCGCCTTGTCCCGATTTCATTCTACAGATACAACTTCATATCCTGCATCTGTCACAGCCTTTGCCAGGGCATCCTTGTCCACCTCACCGGAAGCTGTAATATATGCTGCTTTATCCTCCAGATTTACGTCTGCAGATACGCCTTCAAAAGCCTCCAGTGCTTTTTTTACTGCCGCCTGGCAATGCGGGCACATCATGCCATCGATTTTCATAGTGATCATGAGTGAATCCTCCTTATTATTTATCTCTATTTCATTGCTTTGAAGCACTGCTTCCTGTGTCAGATTCTGTTCGGTTACCCCTTTGCTCTCTAAGGCACGGAATTTTTTCAGTCTCAGCGCATTCGTCACCACAAAGATGCTGCTCATGCTCATGGCCGCTGCCCCGATCATGGGATTCAGCTTCAGACCGAAAGCATGGTAAAAGATGCCTGCTGCCACCGGAATTCCCAGGGAATTGTAGAAAAATGCCCAGAACAGATTCTGTTTGATGTTGCGGATAACCGCTTTGCTGAGGCGCACCGCCGTCACCACATCCAGAAGATCGTTTTTCATCAGAACCACATCTGCGCTCTCGATTGCCACATCTGTTCCGGCTCCGATTGCCATTCCCACATCTGCTCTGGCAAGAGCCGGAGCGTCATTGATGCCGTCTCCCACCATGGCAACCTTTTTCCCCTGTTCCTCAAGACGGGAAATCTCTTTTTCCTTATCCTGGGGCAGAACCTCTGCGATAACAGTATCGATATCGAGCTGTCTGCGAATCGCTTCCGCTGTCCTTTTGTTATCTCCGGTAAGCATGACTACCTGGATTCCCTGTTCTTTCAGCTGACGGACTGCTTCCCTGCTCGTCGGTTTTACCACATCCGCCACAGACAGGATTCCAAGGATTCTTTTTTCATCGGCAAAAAGCATGGGCGTTTTTCCTTCATCCGCAAACACATCCAGCCTTTCGCCGATGGTTTCTTTTTTTTCCTCATGAGAAGCATTCCCAAAGCGGCATGCCACACTCAGGTTTATACCCTCCTCTTCCATCATGCGCCGGTTTCCTGCAAAATACCAGACGCCGTTTATTTTTCCCTTTACGCCTCTGCCAGGAACGGATGTAAAATCTGTCACCGCTGCAGGGGTGATGGAATTCTTCTGTGCATACTCCAGAATGGCTTCTGCCAGCGGGTGCTCACTTTTTTTCTCAAGTCCTGCGGCAATTTTTAAGAACTCTCTCTGTCCAAGCAGTGTCTCCACATCTGTCACGACCGGTTTTCCCTGGGTGATGGTACCGGTCTTGTCCAGGACCACGCAGTCAATGCTGTGGGCCGTTTCCAGTGCTTCACCGGATTTGATCAGGATACCATTCTCAGCACCTTTTCCGGTTCCCACCATAATCGCCACCGGGGTCGCAAGTCCCAGCGCACAGGGGCAGGAAATTACCAGAACACTGATGGCACAGGACAGAGCAAACTCAACTCCTGCCCCGCAGGCAAGCCACACGATCGCGGTCACCAGTGCGATTGCCATGACAACCGGGACAAATACCCCCGCGATTTTATCCGCGATTTTGGCAATGGGTGCCTTGCTTGCGCTGGCATCCTCCACCAGACGGATAATCTGGGAAAAAGTGGTATCGCTTCCCACACGCGTTGCCTTGAAGCGAATAAAGCCTGTCTTATTCATGGTAGCCGCGATGACCGTATCATTGACCTGCTTGTGTACCGGAATGCTTTCCCCGGTAATCGCAGCTTCGTCCACACTGGTGCTGCCTTCCACGATAAATCCGTCTGCCGGAATGCTGCTTCCGGGGCGAACCACCAGGATGTCTCCTACCTGCACCTGTTCTACAGGGATTTCACTCTCCACACCGCCACGCTCCACAACCGCCGTTTTTGGTGCTAGATCCAGAAGCTTTGTGATCGCCTCACTTGTCTTTCCCTTGGAACGCGTTTCCAGGTATTTTCCAACGGTGATCAGCGCCAGAATCATGGCAGCTGACTCAAAATAGAGATCATGATAATATCCGTGTACCAGTTCCATATCGCTATGTCCCAGGCCATAACTCATCCGGTAAATTGCAAAAATCCCGTACACCAGGGAAGCCGTGGAGCCAATGGCAATCAGGCTGTCCATATTGGGGGCCAGATGGAAAAGGGTCTGGTAACCTTTTGTATAGTATTTCCGGTTTACAATAATAATTGGAATACAAAGCAAAAACTGTGTAAAAGCAAAGCTCACCGCATTCTCCATTCCATCCAGGAAGGATGGCAGCGGCAGCCCGATCATGTGTCCCATGCTGACATACATCAGAGGAATGAGAAAAACAAAAGAAACGATCAGTCGCATTTTCATGTTTTTCATCTGCTCCTCCACAGGGTTCTTTCGCGCTGCAGCGGTTCCGGCATTTGCTGCCAGACTGCTGCCGGCATTCGTATCTCCGGCATAAGATACCTGGGGACTCGCCCCGTATCCGGCTCTTACCACGGCATTTATAATCTGTTCCTCACGAAGTGTGTTCTCATCGTATTCCACCTGCATGCTGTTGGTCAGAAGATTCACACTCACCTTTTCCACACCAGCAAGCTTCGAAACGCATTTCTCCACCCTGGAAGAGCATGCAGAGCAGGTCATTCCCGTCACATCAAATTTTTCTTTTTTCATAATGTCCTCATTTCATAATCTTTCCAAGCATAGTCACAAGTTCGTCAATCTTCTGTTCCTTTTCCTCATCGGTCTTTGCATGAACCACACAGCTTTTCAGATGAGCAGTCAGGATCTCCTTGTTCACTTTATTCAAAATCGCCTCTGTAGCCATAAGCTGCTGGGAAATGTCAATACAATATCTGTCGTCCTCGACCATCTTTAAGATTCCGTCTATCTGCCCCCGCGCAGTTTTTAAAAGTCTTGATACTTTCTGTTTGTCCGCCTGCATATCTCTCCTCCTGTTCTATACACCCCACCGGGGTATGGTGTAATGATAATATAAAAAAACTGCCCTGTCAAGGGCAGATAATTTTTTACACCATTCTTTTTTTGCCGCGTTGTTCACAGGCTCTGGCAGAATACCAAAACCCTGCCACTACGATGACAAACATCACCATGTTAACTGTCATCAGCATGGTTACGGAACCATTTGAGATGATAGCGGGCAGATACTGGTTTGCCAGAAGACTTCCGATATTGGCGCCCATATGAAGTAAAACACTGACCAGAAGCTTGCCTCTCCACTCCATGAGTACTGCGAAAACTGCTCCTAACAGGAACGCATAAATTCCCTGAATCAGATTCATATGATAGATCCCGAACAGAAGTCCCGAGAGCACTGCCGAAGCAGCGACCCGAAGATGATCACGCAGGCGCAGGTAGATCAGCCATCGAAAAACAGCCTCCTCTGCCAGCGGAACCAGAATACCAAACCAGAAAATCATCACAAGAAGACTTTTTCCCTCCATGATAGCAGCGCTTGATTCCTGGTAAACAGCGGAAGATTTTGTCGTTCCTGCTAATAAATTCACAAAAATATTTCCATATTCCGCCAGGAACGCCCCCATAATCAGATACAGTAAAACTTCCGGGAGGTAAAGGGGTGAAGCCGTCTTTTCCGGAATCAATCCCCCAACTGTTCTCGCAAATCTGTCTTTCCTGTAAAAATACAGACACGGTATCAAGGCCAAGATTCCGGTAATCCCGGTAAGCATCATAGTATATCGATAAAAGACGGCTGCTTCCAATCCGGCTCTCTCTACCAGAAAGTATCTTCCTGTATATGCCACAATCTGGGATATCACGAAATGGATTCCAATGGGATACAGGGCCCGCCAGACCAATGCCCCTTTTTTCTGCTTTCTTAAGGGGCTCAGGCGAAAAAATCCAGCAGTTCCTCTGCAGAATTCACGATTTTCAATGGTTCTGCCTTTGTCAGCTCTTCCATGGAGCCATACCCCCAGGAAACAGCCACACAATCCAGTCCTGCTTTTCTGGCCCCCAGAATATCATGTTCCCTGTCACCAACCAGAATCACCTGCTCACGGTGCTTTTCCATCCCGAAGCGTCTCAGCGCTTCCTCCAGCACCTCTGCCTTGTTTGTCCTGGTACCGTCCATTTCACTGCCCACTATCACATCAAAATATTCTTTTATCTTAAAATATTCCAGCACGATCAGTACAAAATGTTCCGGCTTTGAAGAAGCAATTCCAAGTTTGTATCCTCTGCCTTTTAATCCGGCGAGCATTTCTTCGATTCCCGGATAAAGGCAGTTCTCATATACACCTACAGGCGTATATCGCTCCCGGTAAAAAGCCACCGCCTGACGGCCGGTCTCCTCATCCAGATCTGCATATTCCATAAATTGTTTCAGAAGAGGTGGACCGACAAACACCCGTAGCTTCTCCAGATTTGGTTCCGGTTTTCCGATTTTTTCCAGCGCATATTGTACGGATTTCATGATTCCTTCTCCGGAATCCGTGAGTGTTCCATCAAGATCAAATAATATAGCTTTATACATCCAGGCTTCCTCCGTTTATCTTTTCCTTCTTTTTAGAAAAGAATTATAGCACCCTTTTCCCGATGCGTCTACGAAAATGTCCATGTATCCATTTTTACGATCGTCTTCCCGTCCAGAACGGCAGTCAGATCGATCCTGTTTTTCCTGCTGCTGATCTCCTGCTCCAGGATCAGAAGGTTACCATCCCAATGCCAGGGACACTCTGTTCCGTTTAACCGCAAGGATAAAACAGACAAGGTACTTTTCGAAGAGACTTCTATTTCCGCGAACTCTCCCCTGGCTACACTTTCCCTGTGAAAAAATCGCGCTGTCGGGACTTCTGCTGTCTGTGCAGCTTCAGAAATGGATGCGGCAAGCAGCATCGGTGTTACGGTCGGTGTCACAGTTATGGGGACTGTTAGGGACACTCCCAGAGTCGGAGTCGGAGTTGGAGATGCGGCGGGTGTTGCCGTCAGTGCCAGGGCCGTGGCTGATATCGATGCAGATGTGGATGCTGTGTCTGATGTCGATGTGGAGGAAGATGCAGAAGGTTTTACCGCTGATGCAGCTGCCGCGGATGAAGCTGCTGCCGCAGAGTCAGGTGTTGCCACGGTTCCTGATGCATTCCCGGAAGAAGGCTTTTTTGCAGGTGTCGGTTTCTTTGCCGGTTTGGACTCCTGGAAAATTTCTGAATTGCCCGGTTCTACTGAAGGCACATCATCATATCCGCCGCTTTCTTCCCATACGTTTCCTGTGTTTCCTGTGTTTCCTGTGTTTCCTGTATTCCCGGTGTTTCCTTCGTTCCCAATGTTTCCTGTATTATCTTCACTTCCTGCACCATTGCTGCCGCCTGTATTATCTGCTTCGTTTCCCCAGCCTTCTTCACCGCTCCCACCCGGATATACTTCGATATCAAAGCCGCCCATTTCGCCAGCCAGAAGATTCCGATTCGTCTTCAGCTGCGGATTCAGGATCAGAACTGCTGTCAAGATTAATGCGATTTTCATTTTCCGACACAGATTCTTTTGTTTTCCTTTCGCTTTCTTCTGTTCGCTCTGCCTTTTTTTCAGGTTCCTCATTCATTTTCTCCTTCCAGGCCGCAAACGTACGGCCTCCTTCATCTTCTACTTTTCCCTCTGACTTCAGACTCTGATACTCCTGCCACAGATTTTTGCTTTCTTCTTTTTCTCCCTGGCGCAGCAAAAACATTCCGTACTGCCCATAGCCCTCCGTATAACCGGGTGCATAGAGCAATAGCTGCTCATAATACAGCTTCGCCCTCTCCTGATTATCCATAAGCTCTCCATTTACAGCAAGTAAAAGAAGGATCCTTTTCTGTTCCCGCGATTCCGGGTATTCCTTCCAAAGCTGTAAAAGCTCTTCTTCGGCTTTCTCACAGATCTGTTTCACGATTTCTTTTTCCCCTGACAAAAATTCTTTCTGCTCATATAGCCGCGTAACCTTAGTCAGAGCCCGCGAAAAATCAGGTTTTTGCTCCGCGTACAGGAAAACTGCCCCTGCCGTCAAAATCGTTGCGGCCGTTCCAAAGCAGACCAGCATCGTGTGCCTGCCCCGCTCCACTCTTTTGCGAATCTTACAGAGTGCCAGTTCTGCCTTTTTCCCATTGGAAAAACGTTTCTTTTCTGATTTTCGGCAGCATTTTCTCACAAACCAGAGCAGTTTGGGTACCTGAAAGACAAGCTTCCACCATCTGTTTCCGGCAAGAGCACGAAGCGTTTTTCCCAGCGCATAAATGTCGCTTTCCGCTCCCACTTTTCCCTCAAACTGCTCCGGAGCTGCAAACCCGACAGTCCCCTGACAGACTCCCGGTGTATGGCTGTAACCGGAAACAGCGCTTCCAAAATCCACCAGGTAAAGAATATCGGATTCCGTCAACATGAGATTGGCAGGCTTTAGGTCTCCGTAATACACCGGCGGCTTTTGGGTGTGCAGGTAATCCAGCACCCTGGAAATCTTGATTCCCATATCCAGAATTTCCTGTGCGGTGAACTTTTTCCCCTCCTCCAGCCATTGCTGAACAGACTTTCCCCTGATATATTCCATCACCAAATAGCAGGCTTCTTCTTTTTCGATGTAATCAATCATCCTGGGAATGGAAGGGTGCTCCAGAAGCCGCAAAAGCTTTGCCTCCCGTCTGCGGGAAAGCGGCAGCTCCTTAACTGCCCACAATCCTCCCAGTTCCATATCTTTTGCCAGATAAAGGCTTCCTTCTCCTCCGGAACCAATCTGTTCCAGGATGCAGTATCGCCCTTTTAAAATCATTCCTGTAAGGTCGATTTCACTCACCTCTTCCTTATGTATATCGAAACCGTATTCATATATTTCTGTATTATCTGTGGTAAATCCGGCGAATGCCGCTTTGAATTCTTTTAGAAAAATAAAAATGATGATGTTTTAGTATAACATGATATGTTCTTTTTAGAAACAAGTTTACAAAAATTTCATAAATGCGCCTCTGGGCCTATACAGGATTTTTACTCTTCCAGGTCCCAATTGCTGGGAATTCGCATGAAAATCCGAGGATTTAAGCGTCAAAAGTATCCATACAGAAAAATTGCTTTCCAAGACCCCAAAAATCCCGAAAAGTTGGGTCTCAGAAGGGATTTCCACTTCTCCAGAGAAAATAAGGAACTAAAAGACATCTTTTCCCCTGAATTTTCGAGGTAATTGGGTCCTGGAAGAGCATAAAATTTGTATAGACCCACAGGACAATTTTATCCCATTCTTTTCATGCCAACTCAGGCTTGGGATGCGGATTCATGCTATCAGCGTTTTAATCATTAGAGATATGATTTGTAAAGTAAAACAGCCCCGAATTCACGGGGCTACTGTTTCACTTATTTTAGGATATTTTCAAAAATGCTGATAAAAGTTTATTACATTTTATCCGGTGCGGAGAAGCCAAGAAGGTCGATGCTTGTCTCCAGTACCTTTTTGGTGAGCTGCAAAAGCTGAATGAAGGACTGTTTTTTCGCTTCATCGCTTTCGCTCAGAATCTTGGTTTCATGATAGAAACTGTTAAAGGCGTTGGAAACCTCGTAAATGTACGCACAGATCTTATGAGGTGCTTTTTCCTCAAATGCGCTTTCCACGGTGGTGCCAAAGCCGGTGAGCTGCAGCATCAGATTCTTTTCACTTTCGTTCACTGCGGCAAGGATTTCTCCTGCGGAAAGGTCGCCGCCCTCCTCCTGATAACGGTTCAGGATGGACTTGATACGCACGATGGTATACAGAATATACGGACCGGTATTTCCCTCAAAGGAAGTGAAACGGTCGATATCAAATACATAATCCTTGGTGGCCTGGTTGGACAGGTCTCCATATTTGATTGCGGAAAGGCCGACGATTTTTGCGGTTTCCTGTGCATCCTTATCCTTAACGCTGCGGTTCTCCACGATTTTATGGAACATCTCTTCGTCAATGTCTGTGATCAGGTTTTCCAGACGCATGACGCCGCCCTCTCTTGTCTTGAAGGGCTTGCCATCCTTGCCATTCATGGTTCCGAATCCAAGGAAGGAAAGCTTCGTATCTTCTTTTACAAGGCCTGTCTTTCTTGCACAGCGGAATACCTGGATAAAGTGGAGTTCCTGACGTTTGTCCACTACATAAAGGATCTCATCCGGATTAAAAAGCTTCATACGTTCCACAATGGTAGCCAAATCTGTAGTCGTATACAAAGAAGCACCGTCTGATTTCAGAAGCATACAGGGCGGAATTTCCTTAGTATCGCTTTCTTCCTTTACATCCACCACAAGAGCACCCTGGTCTTCGTAGGCAAAGCCCTGCTCTTTCATTTTTTCCACCATGTCGGGGATATACGGCTGAGCATCCGACTCCTTTTTCCAGAGGTCAAAGGTAACATTTAAGTTGGCGTAATTTCTCTTAAGGTCCGTGACGGAAACATTCATGATATGATTCCAAAGTGCCATATAGCCCGGCTTGCCCTGCTGCAGCAGGTGTGTCGCCTCCAGTGCCTCCGCACGGTATGCTTCATCCTCTTTGGACTTTGCACTTGCACTTGGATAGATTTCCTCCAGTTCTCCGATGGTAAACGGCGCTTCCTCCGGATATGTGCCTGTATAGCTGTCGTCAAAGTAAACAAGCTCCGGCTGCCTGTGCTTTAATTCCGTAATGATCAGTCCCATCTGCAGACCCCAGTCACCCAGATGCACATCTCCGATTACCTTATGTCCCACAAAACGGCCGATTCGCTTGATACTCTCACCAATGATGGCAGAACGCAGGTGACCTACATGAAGCGGTTTTGCCACATTTGGTCCGCCGTAGTCAATGATAATGGTCTTTGGATTTTCCGCGGTATTGACTGACAGCTTCTCATCGTCTGCCATATCCTTTAAGTACTGCGCAAGGTACTCTTCGCTGACTTTTAAGTTGATAAAACCGGGCTTAACCACCTCTGCCATGGAAAAAATCCGGCTGCCCTTTAAGTTGGCCACCACATCATCGGCGATCATAAAAGGTGCTTTTTTGTACGCCTTGGCTCCTGCCATGGCACCATTACACTGATATTCACACAAATCAGGACGGTTGGAAACGTTCACCTTTCCATAGGCAGGATCATATCCCGCCTTTTCAAATG
Source organism: Blautia sp. (assembly GCA_022764275.1). Lineage (GTDB taxonomy): Bacteria > Bacillota > Clostridia > Lachnospirales > Lachnospiraceae > Blautia_A. The sequence continues at coordinate 17,841 of JALERH010000104.1, forward strand.
CTGCGGAAAGCTCCTCCGCCATAAGTTCTGTAAGTTTTTTCATGATATACTGACTCCTGTTTTCCTCTTTTATTTAACTGTAACCTTTTTTGCACATGCCACTGCAAGGGAACCATGACCGATGTGGCATGCCACACTTAAAGAAAGGGGATCCATCTGAATCTCCATGCCCGGAAATGCCTGAGCCACCTCTTCCTTCCAGTCCATTGCCTCTTCCGGGTTTCCGCTGTACGCAATTTCCAGACACATTTCACCCTTTTCCACATACTGGCTGAATCTTTTTTCGAAGTCGGCCTGCATCGCTTTGATCATGGTACGCCTTGCCTGTTTCTTTCCTCTTACCTTGGCAAAGGAATCCAGCTTTTCTCCCTGAATCTGCAAAACAGGTTTTAAGTTCAGCACGGTGCCGATGGCTGCCGCCGCCGGAGTGATCCTTCCGCCTTTTTTCAGATATTTCAGGGTTTCCAGCGTAATGTAAATACTGGACAGGAATTTCTCCTCCTCCAGAATCTTCTTAATCTCGGCGCCGCTTTTCCCCGCATCCCGAAGGGTAAGGGCGTCCATAACAGACTGTCTCTGTGTCACGGAAATACGCTGGTTGTCCACTACATGCACTTTCCCGTTATATTCCTGTGCCAGCCCCATCGCGGTAAAGCAGGTTGTACTCAGCCCGCTGGACATGGGAATCTGCACGATCTCATCGTATTCTTTTAAAAGACTGTTCCACAGGCCGCAGGTCTCTGCCGGGCTTGGCTGGGACGTGGAAATAGGCTCGTCGTTTTTCAGACGCTCATAAAACTCCTCCTGGGTTAAGGTAACACCCTCCAGGTACATTTTCTCGTTAATATAAAAAGGCATGGGAATCACAGAAATCCCAAGCTGTCTTCCCTCGTCCTGTGTTATGCCGCTGTTACTGTCTGTGACAATGGCAATTTTGCTCATTTATGATTTCTCCTTCTCTGATTTTCTCTATCTTGTTTGCAGGATAGACTTATTATAATACGAGGGGATGTGTCTGGCAAACCTTTTAGACAAATTTTTTTCATATTTCTAAATCCCGTGGAATGTGTTATCATATGAGCAACAAAATATTTTGCAGATGACGGAACAAAAGTCAGACCCGTCTGTCTGTAATTTCATAAAAAGAAAGGGGTATTTTTTATGTCATACATATCAGAAAGCCGCCGTCTGGCAGGCGAAAGCTTAAAGAAAAAATTTGAGAAGCGGGGCATGGAAGCCTTCTACTGTGACACCAAGGAAGAGGCAAAGGAACTTGTACTTTCCCTGATTCCGGAAGGCTCTTCCGTTACCTGGGGCGGCACGGAGTCCATGAAGGAAGCAGGTGTCTGTGACGCGGTAAAGACAGGAAATTACGATTTTATCGACCGCTCCGGCGCAAAAACTCCGGAAGAAGCTCGGGCACTGTACGGAAGGATTGTCTGTGCGGACTATTTCCTCACAAGCACCAATGCTTTTACAAAAGAAGGGGAACTGGTTAATGTGGATGGCGCAAGCAACCGTGTTGCCTGCATCGCTCATGGCCCGCAGCATGTCATTGTCCTGGCAGGCATGGACAAAATGTGCGGCACAGTGGAGGAAGCGTACAGCCGTATCCGGACTCAGGCATGTCCTCCCAATGCGATTCGTGTAAAGGCAAATACGCCCTGCGCAAAGACCGGAATCTGCGCGGACTGCTTAAGCCCTGACTGCATCTGCTGCCAGATTCTTGTTACCCGTTTTTCCAGAAAACCCGGACGCATCAAAGTCGTACTCTGTGGAGAAAAATTAGGGTTCTGATATTACGAAATATAATGAGCTGTCCATTTGTCGGGCAACTTATATTGTGGGATGACTATCCCAGGCATTGCCTGACAGACATTGCCTGAGATTCGTGCCAAGGCCGACGGACGGCTTAGATCCTATATCGTGGCAAGGGCAACTCCACATAATAGCTTGTGGTTTGGGCATAAATAACGCATAATTCTCTCTCAGGCCCAATATTTCGGAAATTCCAGTGGAAATATGCAAGTTTCACTTTAAATTTTCTCTATGTTACAATTAAGTACTCTCCAGACCCAGAATTTTGCATTTTTCTGGGTCTGGGGACAAATTTTGTCTACCGTAGATACAAAAGGCATCTTAAAACGCTCTGTTTCACCTTAAAATCCAAGTTTTTTTCTCCAGACAGGTATATG
>JALERH010000111.1 GCA_022764275.1 Blautia sp.
GTATGGGAAAACTGTAAAAATTTTGTCGGAGACACTTTTTCAGGTCTTTCAGAATTAGTAAAAGTACCGATTAATGCAGTGATATCAATCGTAAATGGAGCGATTGATGCCATAAATAACATTAAATTTACAGTTCCTGAATGGGTTCCTGGAATCGGTGGTAAAGGATGGCAGGGATTAGACATTCCTCACATTCCAACCCTCGCGTCTGGCACCGATAACTGGAAGGGTGGTATCGCACAGATTTCCGAGCGCGGAGGAGAAATTGTAGATCTGCCATCTGGCAGCAGGGTCTATCCGCATGACGAGAGCGTGCAGAAAGCCCGAGAAGAAGGAAAGAAAACGATTAACATTACTCTTGCAAAGCTGGCAGACCAGATCGTAGTGCGCGAAGACGCTGACATCGACCGGATTGCGGAGGCTTTTGCAAAGAAACTCGGGCAGACGATGGTAAATATGGCGTAGGAGGTGGAGGAGTGGAAATCTGGTTAAAACAGGATAATGATGCGATACAGATTCCGATTCTTCCGCCATCCTTTGAGGTCACAGTGGAAAACGGGCACACAACAGTCAATGTGCAGACGAGAGGAGAGGTCAGCATACTTGGTAAGAGAGGGCTGAAAACCATAGAACTGACGTCTTTCTTTCCTGCACAGGACTATCCTTTTGCAGCATATCCAAAAGACCGGGAACCGGAAGAGTATGTTAAAAAAATTGAGGATTGGCTTGAAGAACCGGTAAGGCTGACGATCACGAACACTGATATCAATATGGAGTGCGTTATTCAGTCATTCCGGTATGGAGAGCCGGACGGGACAGGAGATGTAGAGTATATACTGTCTCTGCAGGAATATAGACCTCCGGTTTATACACATGTCGAAGAAGAAACGAAGCAGAGCACAGCAACTACTGCCAAGAAGAATACAAAAAAGAAAAGTACGACTAAAAGGACTACAAAGAAAGCAAGCAAATCCTATACGGTAAAGCAGGGCGATACATTGTGGGGAATCGCAAAAAACATGTATGGATCCGGAAGCAAAGAATCCAAGATCTATGAGGCAAACAAAAGCGCCATAGAAAAGGCGGCAAAGAAAAACGGATTCTCCAGTTCCTCACACAATGGCGTTGCGGGATGGTGGATATTCCCTGGGACAAAGCTGGTGATACCATGAAACTGATGTGGAAAAAAGATGATATTACAGGATATGCGACAAAAGTAGAATGGTCTGGCAGTGCAAAACAGGCCGCCAGAAGCGTTTCCTTTTCCGTAGCATACAGCCCGGATGATAAGAATGTCACCATACTTGGAATTGAAACGGGAGATGAAATAACTTTTTACCCTGGATATCCGGATGACGAGAAAACAGCTTTCTCAGGAATCGTAACGGAGAGAGAACGAAAGTCAGAGGCCGGAGAGCTGTCATATACAGCCACGGATGGAATGATGCATCTCCTGCGCTCCAGCGGAACCTATAAGTTCAAAAACAAAACGCCGGAAAAAATCGCATCTATGCTTGCAAAAGATGTAAAGATACCGGTCGGGAATCTTGCGAAAACAAAAATCAACATAAGCAAGATATTCTTTTCACAGCGCACATACTACGAAATGATTATGGCTGTTTACACGAAAGCGCACCAGAAAAACAAAAAAGTTTATATCGCTCAAATGAACGGTAAGAAGCTTGACGTTATCGAAAAAGGAAAGATTATTTCTGATTTTATGCTCATTCAGGGCGAATACATCATAGATTCTTCCTATTCCGAAAATCTGGATTCCATGGTGAACCGTGTCTATATCTACAATTCTGACAACAAAAAGATCGGCAGCGTGAGCAATGCGGACTGGATCAGCAAATACGGGGCTTTTCAGAATGCCATTTCTGTAGATTCCGGAAGTGGAAAAACAGAGGCGAAAAATGAGCTGAGTGGAGTTGAGAAATCTGCCAATCTGAATGCAATCGGAGATATCCGGTGTGTATCTGGCAAAGGAATCATGATATTAGATTCCAGGTCTGGGCTCATCGGAATTTTTTGGATTGAAAATGATACGCATACATGGGAGAACGGTGCTTACACAATGTCCCTTGAATTGGCATTCCAGAACATAATGGATGAACAATATGAAGATGAAGAAAATTCATCTTCAGGAAGCAGCACTTCCAGTAAAAACAGCTCCGCACTCAATTCTGTACTGAATCAGGCGAGATCATGGATAGGAATTTCAGGGAGCACAAATGAGGCAACGCAGTATTACGGCTGGAATGGAGTAGCCTGGTGCTGCATTTTTGTTTGGGCATGCTTTAACAAAGCCGGATATGGGAATCTGTTCATGGGCGGAGGGAAAACAGCATCATGTTCAGAAGTTGTACAGTGGTACCAGGCACGTGGAAAGACTGGA
>JALERH010000167.1 GCA_022764275.1 Blautia sp.
CAGTATAAGAATCTGAAAAAACTATATGAAGGGGAAATACAGATCATATGCGGGGATAATCCCATTTTACATTTTCAAGAGGATGGGACCATTATGGTCTTTCCATCTCCCTGGAATGGGAAGGAGAAATTTGGAGGAGAAGCGTCGGCACCTCTGGCTGGAATCGTTTATCTTGTTCAGGGGGAAAAAAACAAGATAGAAAGGATTCCCCCGAAGGATGCAGTCATTCCTGTGTTTCATGAGATTAATACGTACTCCAGGACACCGGAACTGGTGGACAGGCTGTTTCGACTGGAGGAAAAAATGATCACTTCCATTCCTATATGGAAATTTGAAAATACGGGCACCGGAGATTCATCGGAAATATTGATGCAGTGCCTGAAACATTACGAAGAAACGGGGGATCGATAGTGAATTACAGGATTCAGGAAGGACTTGTGATGGAAACTATCTGTGGAACCAGTCTGCTTATCGCAACACTAAAGGCCAGAAAACATTGCCCTTATGTCATGCAGCTGAATGAAGCGGCAGCATATGTCTGGGAGATGCTGTTTCAGGGGAAAATGCTGGATGAAATGGCTGCGCGGATAGCCGATGATTTTGAAATGTCTGAAGAGGAAGCAAATGATGCATTAAAAAGTTTCCTTTTGGAGCTGGAAAAAGACAATTATCTGATTATTGAAGAGGAGGATAAAAGTGATGAAACGTAATCTGATATTTTTTATCATAACAGCAGTTTGCCTGTCTATGACTGCATGCGGAGGCGGTAAAGACAAATCCGATGAAAAAACAAAGCCCGATAAGGTTCAGACAGAAACGATAACAGAAGAAACATCTGAAGAAATACCTGAAGAAACAACTGAAGAAAAGTACAGTCCAATGGATGTTCAGGAAGAGGGGAACATTGATCTGGACGAAGATGAAACATTTGTAATTCAGTGATTGGGTAATGGGAGGAAGCAGTATGAATCACGCTCAGATGAGCTTGTTAAATGCTTTACAGCATTATATACATGGAACAAAGTGCGAATTATATTTGGATGATACTTCAGAGCTTTGTCAGCTTTTTCATATTGCTTCCATCCAGAATGTGCTTCCTATGGTTTGTGAAGCAACCTGTGAATCTGAATATGTTCAGAAATATCAAAATATATTTTCGGCATATAAAAAACGGGCAATAAATGAGGTTGTTTCCCAAACTGTCAGAACCGCTCAGTTTCTCGATCTATATCAGTTTTTGGGTGACAGGGGAATTTACCCGGTCATCGTGAAGGGACTGGCTGTGCGGAGTCTGTACCCAAAGGAAAATCTGCGCATTTCTGTGGATGAAGATCTTCTGATTCGACCTGACGAAATCCAAAAATATCACCATGCTCTGCTCGCCTATGGTCTGCAGAAACTGGTGCCGGATCAGGATATTGAAAAAGCATCAGAAATATCCTATATTGATTCAGAGTCCGGATTGTACATTGAAGTGCATAAATATCTGATGCCCCCGGATTCTGAGGCATATGGTGACCTGAACTGCTATTTTGATAAAGCACAGCCGGTAGTTATGGAGTATAAAGATCATAAAATGCTTACGATGAATCCAACAGATCATGTTTTTTTTCTTATCTGTCATTCTTTCAAGCACTTTTTACACAGTGGGTTTGGCATCCGTCAAATCTCTGATCTAATGCTCCTTTCAGATGTATATGCGGATGAAATTGAATGGGACAGAATCTGGTCTCAGTGTAAGGAAATTCATGCAGAGGGATTTGTGAGGGCTCTGTATCAGATCGGCAGGAAGTATCTGATTCCAGATAATCGGTGCAGCTGTTATCTGCGAAAGTGGCAGATTGAAAATGTAGATGAAGAGCCATTGCTGCTTGATGTTCTGGAAAGTGGGATACATGGGGCTTCAGATATGAATCGTCTGCACAGCAGTAATATTACATTGAAAGCAGTAATAAATCAGAAGAATAAAAAGAATACGGGATCTTCTGTATGGCACAGTGTCTTTCTTCCTCTGGAAGAAATGACAGGAAGATATGAGTATTTACAGAAAGCACCGTTTCTTTTACCGGCTGCATGGATGCAGAGGATCATACATTATATACGGGAACTGCTGGGGGACAGGTCTTCAGCTAATAATATATCTGACAGTATTAAACTTGGCAGGAAACGCATAGAACTTCTGAAGTTATATGGAATCTTAAAATAAAGAGATGAAAGAGAGACATTGTAAACGAAGAGTACAATCGCTGATTATAGTTGTATTTTGTATAGTTTTTATTCAAAAAGTGCCTTCGTGGCTTGTATCACATGGCACACAGTTTTTAATTTCCAATGGAATATTGGTTCATCCGATCCGCAGGCTGGCAAAATTGGGTCTGTTTCCAACACTTTTGTCGCTTACTGAAAATATTGGAGCATTTTTTACTGCTGTACTGTTTCTGATTTTTTTCAGAGAATTGCAAAGCCGTGTTAAAGGAAAAGGGAATACTGGAAATAACATTTTCATGAAGAAATCAGATGCGAATAGACTTTGTCTGCTTGGATTGATGGGAGCAGGGGCAGCTCAGGCAATTACTTTCTGTCTGAAATTGCTGCCCGCCGATATGCAAGCAGCTTATGGCGCGTCCATGAGTATCGCTCTGAATGGAAGACTTGCTTGTTTTTTATTCATAATCACTCATATTATTATAGTTCCTGTGAGAGAAGAAATGGTTTTTCGGGGACTGTCGTACGAGATTCTCAGAAGCTCATGGGGATGGGGTGGATGTACCTTGCTGTTGACTATTCTGTTTGCCGGAAACCATAGAAATGCAATTCAGATTGCTTATGCTCTTTTTATGGGAGCTTTGTTAAGTGTAATCCGGGAATTTTATGGATCAGTTCTTTATACCATAGCTTTTCATATAATGTTTAATTTGTCCGGGTCACATATTTTTCTTTCGGAATACATGGAGTTTTTTATGTATACAGGAACGATTGTTTTTATTATTTCTGTCATTTTAGTTGCTTTGGATATGAAAGAGATGCGTACACGGGAATTGACAGAAAGGAGTATCAGGATTGACAGACCAGGAAAATAAGGATTCGGCTTTTAATTCTATTCATACATTGATAAACCGCTGGAAAGATGGGACATTTGGGGAAATTCTTGATGACTGGCGGTGGATTTTTTCATATAGTAAAAAATATAAAGGTGCGATATTGCTTTATACCATAATGGGTATGATCAGTACCTCACTGGGTCTGGTGAGCAGTGTGGCAAGTAAATATCTGATAGATATTGTCACCGGTTTTCAGAAAAGCAAGCTTGCATTGCTTCTTATCATTATGATTGGAAGCTCCTTATTCAGCCTGCTGATCAGAAGTATTATCAATCGAACTTCAGCTCGGCTCAGTATTTATATTAATAATGATATTCAGGCAGATATCTTTGACAAGATTATTGATGCGGATTGGATCGCGGTCAGTAACTATTCTAATGGGGACATTCTGAACCGTTTTAACGGTGATACAAGCACTGTCAGCAGCAATGCTATTTCATGGCTCCCCACCATAGTAATTGCAGTTTATAATTTTATTGCTACTTTTGCAGTAATCTGGCATTACAGTCGGATGATGGCGGTTCTTGCGTTTGTCAGTGCACCTTTTATGCTGATCATGTCCAAATTTCTGATCAGAAAACAGCGGGATTATCAGAAAAAAGTCCGCGAGATGAACAGCAATATGATGACTTTTGAGGTAGAAACGTTCTATAATTTTGATACGATCAAATCCTTTGGGATTACCAGACAATATGGAAGAAAAATGCGGGAATGGCAGGCAAAATACAAAGATGTTTCCCTGACATACAATCTTTTTACTATTAAAACAAACATCTTTATGTCTGTGATGGGGCTTCTGGTCCAGATGATTTCTTTTTTATATTGCCTGTGGCTGTTGTGGAACGGAGCAATCACATATGGCACCATGACCCTGTTTCTGACACAAAGGGCGAACCTGTCTTCTGCATTTAACAATGTGATTGGGATTATTCCCACTTTTCTGAACAGCTCTGTCTCTGCTCACCGGATCCGGGAGCTTGTGGAGCTTCCAAAGGAAGTACATCTTTCCGGAAGCAGTAAGATTGATGAATACGTGAAGAGCGGATTTTCTGTTGAAATGGACAAAGCCAGTTTTGGATATGTGGAAAATAATGAAGTGATTAAAAATTCTGACTTCATAGCAAATCCAGGAGAGATAGTTGCCCTGGTGGGCCCATCCGGTGAGGGTAAAACGACAATGATCCGCCTGATACTTGGCTTGATTCGTCCTCAGGATGGCTGGTTAAGAATTAAAGCTTCAAACGGTGAATACATAGAGGCAAATGCCGATACCAGACACCTTTTTTCATATGTTCCACAGGGAAATACAATCCTTTCCGGTACGATAGCGGAAAATATGCGTATGGTAAAGGAAGATGCCACGGATGAAGAAATTATAGAAGCACTTAAAATGGGATGTGCATGGGATTTTGTAAAAAAACTTCCGGACGGAATAGATTCTGTTGTACGGGAGCGCGGTCGTGGTCTGTCTGAGGGGCAGGCGCAGCGGATCGCAATTTCCAGAGCGATCCTGCGGGATGCTCCGATCCTGCTTTTAGATGAAGCGACTTCTGCACTGGATGTTGCAACAGAGCGTCAGGTGCTCCGGAACATTATGCAGCACAGACCAAATAAAACATGTATTGTGACAACACACCGCCCCAGTGTACTGAGCCTGTGCCAGAGGGTATACCGTGTGGTTGATATGCAGGTCACGGAATTGAGTGAGGAAGAATCCAGCTGTATGGCCATGGAGTTTTAGAAATGGATTGCAAATAAAGAAACGATAAGGAAGATGTGTGAATTATCTACCAGGTGCATCTGGATTTTGTCTGTTAAGTGTCTGTCTTCTGATTCGTTGGGACAGCATATAGAAATAAGGGAGAGACTATGAAAAAAAATAAGAAGCGCTTTTGGAAAATGGTATTTGTTTTTTCGATTCTTGGATGTTTAGGATGTTTTGGATTCCTGGCATGGTATTTATATCAGGAGTATCAGGTAAAAGAGGAATATACAGAGGTCCGTCAGGAAGCTCAGAAGAAGGGAGAAGAGGTGACGCTGGATGAAATTGACAGTGCGGAATTTACGGGAGAGCAGGAGGGGGAAGAGGCGGAAATAGAGGATGATATTTTTTTTTCAGATATGGAGAACCCCATTGACTTCGATAAACTGAAAGAGATAAACCCGGACATTTATGCATGGATCCGTATTCCGGATACGAACATTGATTATCCCATTGCTCAGAGGGAAGGGGATGACTCCTACTATCTCAAACATGATATGTATCAGCAGCCCCGTTTTGCCGGATGTATCTATACGGAAGACTGCAACAGCAGAGACTTTACCGATCCCAATACGGTAATCTACGGACATAACATGAAGAATGGATCCATGTTCCAGAACCTGCATCTTTTTGCCGACCAAGCATTCTTTGACAAACATTCCAATGTCTATATTTATACTCCAAAAGGGGTTCTGGAGTATAAGGTTTTTGCTGCATATACATATGATGACAGACATATCATGAATTCCTTTGATTTTGACGATCCTGAGGTGTTTCAGAGTTATCTCGATGAGATTCTTCATGTCAGATCCATGGACGCAAACATCAGAGAGGGGATTGATGTGACTGTGGATGACCATATTATTACACTGGCAACTTGTATTGGCGGGCAGACGCAGAACAGGTACCTGGTTCAGGCTGTTTTAGATAAGGATGATGACAATGAATAAAGAGGAACGGGATTATAGTCTGGAAAAACTGAATAAGGAATTACGGTGTCGCATTGAAATAGATGATCCAGAGGAACAGGACCTGGACTTGACGGAAATGGGAGACTCTGGAGGAATCCCTTCAATCGACATTTCAAGGACCTTGCTGGAGGATGAGGATATTGAATCCGGGCAGGCAGAAAATACAGACCGGAATGACAGGGGGGATGTGGAAAATGCAGAAAAGGATCCTTCCCGGGACAGCATGAAGACAAGTGGTAAAACCGGGAAGAAAAAGGCTCTGGTGATCAGCTTCTCTGTCTTTGGAATTCTGTTCATGCTCACCATTGCAGCAGTCACTACATTTACAGTCATGAGGTCCAGGGGCGAGAACAGCCTTAAACAAAGCAAGACGGAGGCAGATGTTACAGTTCCGGAAGATGCCCAGATGGACAAAAAAGGCAAGTTTGTTGTTTACAACGGCGAAAAATATTGTTATAATGAAAATGTCATAAATATTCTCTGTATGGGAGTGGACAAATCCATTCAGACGACCAGTGACCAGGATATTGGTGAAAACGGGCAGGCAGATGTGATCATCATGGCTGTGCTTGATTCAGAAACAGGGAAACTTTCCCTGATCAATATATCCAGAGAGGCGATGGTTGATGTCAATCAGTACAATGTCAAAGGCAAGTTCCTGGGCACCAGAAATATGCAGCTTTGTCTTGCTTATGCATACGGAGATGGCAAAGAAAAGAGCTGTATGAATACGGCAGAATCTGTATCCAGACTTCTTTATGGTATGCCGGTGAACGCCTATGCGGCTTTGGACCTGGATGGGATCGGTGTTTTGAACGATGCTGTAGGCGGAGTTTCTGTTGAAGTGCTTGAGGATCTTACCAATCAGGATCCCGCATTGCAGGCCGGACAGTTGGTCACCCTTACGGGAAAACAGGCCCATACCTATGTGCGGAGCAGAAATACGGATCTCCTTGATTCTAACAACCTGCGTATGGAGCGGCAGAAACAGTATTTGAATGCTTTTATTCATAAAGCGATCAGCGAGACAAAATCAGATTTGACCGTTCCGGTAAGCCTGTATAAAGCCGCATCTGATTATATGGTTACGGATATCAGTTCGTCGGAAGTTACATATCTTGCTTCTTTGCTGGTACAGAACGGAATTACAGAAGGCGATATGCTGACACTTCCGGGAGAAGTCAGGGATGGAGGGGAATTCGCAGAATTTATTCCTGATGATAAAAAACTTTTTGAGATGATACTGGATGTTTTTTATAAGAAAACTAATACGGATTAGCATTACGGGTTCAATAAAGGAGGAACAGAGACAATGAAAAAAAGATTAGCAGTTGTGATATGCTCATTGATGATGGTGTTCGGTATGACCCAGAGTGTAATGGCAAAGGTCAGTCCCACTGGTACGAAGATTACTACAGAGACAACGGACAAGACCGAAACAGCACCTAAGACGGGGGAAAGCAGCACAGCGGCCTGGGCATTAGGAGCTGGACTCCTGCTTACCGGAGGAGCAGTCATATCAAGGAAACATTTTGAAAATGCATAATGGAAAAGCGCTGCAGGACAGATATCTGATTTCTGCAACGCTTTTTTTATAATTGACTGTGTACCATTCAAAATGATGACATATTTTATAAAGTACAAACGGAAGATAGATACAGTATAAGCTTATTGAACCGTTACTTTCAGTATCTTTGGATCAGAGACCGTCCCGTTGGAGGAGGTTACCTGATAGGTCAGAGCGTAATCTCCAGCAGCAGCGGTATTGACAGTTCCCTGAACCTGGAGATTTGAAATCAGAGAAGTCCCATCCACATCCTCTGCGAAAACAACATAGCTCATTGGGTCAAAACCAGAGTTTAAAGGCACAGTCACAGCGGATTCATTCAGTATAACGAAGGGCTTTGTATGTATCATATGCAGGTCAGCGGCCTCTGAAACAGTATCATTATAGCTGTTTGTGACAGTAAAGATAACATGTACTACGCTGGAATCGCTGCTGTCTGCTGTATAGGAAGCTTTAACGGAGCTGGTGATATCGTTTCCATACCCGTCATCCGCATGGAAGCTTCCGTCGGAAGGCATCACGTCCATGATGGAATCAAGCTGGTCATCCCCGATCTGTGGAAGGGTATCCGGAAGCTGAATGGATGGCCCTGAATAACGACTTAGTATCAGGGATCTGGAAGCGGTGACCTGGCCCTGCTCTGTATCAGCAGTATATTCTATCACCTTTTTTTTCAGGGAATCTCCGGTCTTGATATGGGCAAAGATCTCTGCATCGGAAACAATACCCTCCGGACCGGTCAGGGAAACGCCTTTGAGCAGATCAAGGGTGCCGGTACCATCATAGGTAAGGGAATCGGAATCCACCTGGATGGCATATCCGTCCGAGGACGGATCCTGTGGGATCTTTTCCTCTTCTCTGACGGAAGATGTTTTGAGGGATTTACCAAAATCCGGAATCTTATAGTCGAAGAAAAACAGGGCTGCCAGATTGGCCAGTGCAGCTGCTACAATGAGGAATTTTAAGATCCCTATAATGACTGGTTTACGTTTTTTCATATTCGAGGTCCTCCAGTGTATTTGATAGAGAACTCTGTGCGTCCGCCGGAGAGTTCGTGCCTTTATCATACCATAAGAGAGAATATTTGTTAAGCAGAGGCGGAAAATTGTAATATAAGAAATTTATCTTTATCTGTCCAATAAATTGTGTTATGATTATAGATTGGATAGATGAAAAGGACACGCATCTAAGGAAAGGACCGGAATGATCGATTTACATGCACACATTCTGCCTGGGCTGGACGATGGCTCTGAGAGCATGGAAGATTCTCTGGATATGGCTGAGCTGTCATTGGAAGGCGGTGTGGATATTGTGGTAGCTACCCCTCACAGTAATCAGGCAGGAAGATTTGAAAATTATGATACAGAAGAATTCAGAAATGAATACAGAAATTTCTGTCGGAGGCTGGAAGAAGAAGGACTTCCGCTGAAAATCCTGCCGGGAATGGAGATTTTTGCTTCAGATGACTTGAAGGAACGGCTTTCAGGTGGTTCCCTGATGGGCCTGAATGATTCCGATTACTATCTTGTGGAATTCCCCTTTGATGCAGATCCATATTGGATCGGGGATCGTCTGGAAGAAATCCTGGAAGCAGGAAAGATCCCGCTGATCGCACATCCGGAGAGATATTTCTGCACCCAGGATTATCCGCCGCTGATCTATCAATGGCTCCAGATGGGGTGCTTCACACAGATGAATAAAGGAAGCGTATTTGGCAGATTTGGGCGCTATGCGGCGCAGCTGGCAGATCTCATGCTTCGGAACGACCTTGCCACCTGTATGGCCAGTGATGCACACAGTCCCTATGCACGTACCACATATCTGGGGGATCTGCGGGAATATCTGCTCGATCATGTGGGGGATGAGATGACATACAGACTTCTGGAAGAAAATCCAGGAAGGATTATCCAGAACAGGAGCATTGCGGTACACGGAAGACGACCTGAGAGGAAAAAGCACTTCTTCCGATAAAAAGAGGAGAGATTTATGAGAAAAATAAGGATTCTGAGCATTATAATATTCATGGCCGCCTTGATATCCTTTGGGGCATATCAAAAAAAGGAGCGGGATGAAGTTGACCGGAAAGGGCCGGAGATTATTATGGATAAAAGAAAAATAAAAGTGTCCTGTTCTGCCGGCAAGGACGAGCTTCTCAAAGGAGTTGCTGCTGTGGATGACAGGGACGGGGATGTGTCGGACACATTGATCGTTGAAGCCATGGGAAATTTCATCAAAAAAGGAAGAAGAAAGATCAGCATTGCGGCTTTTGATTCCTCCAATAATGTAACCAAAATGACAAGAACAGTGGTGTATAAGGGATACCATTCCCCCAGATTTGATCTGGAGGAGCCACTGCGTTTTCCGCTGCAGACAAAAGATATTATGGGGACCCTGAGTGTCATGGATATGCTGGACGGCGATCTGACCGGAAATATCAAGATATCCAGCGATTATAATGTGAAAGTAGATAAGGCAGGGATTTATCCCATGGTATTTTCTGTTTCCAACAGTGCTGGGGATGTTGTGAATCTGCCCGTCAACATTGAAATTTTTGATCCGTCTGTTGAGGCCGGAAATCCCCAGTTTGAACTGTCCCAGTATATTGTATATACCAAACCGGGAAATGCCCTGAACCCCTGGGACTATGTCCGGAAGATCACTCTGAGCGGGATTGATTTTGAAAGAGGGGAAGATGGTGTTCTTTACGACCCCAATCCCAAACAAGGGCAGAAAAGAGTTTCGATCACGCAGGAAGAAGTGGTGATCGAGCAGAATATTGATTATAATACCCCGGGTACCTATGAGATCGTATATCGCTTTACAAATCCCGGGGAAGAAAAAGAAGGCCATATCCGTCTGATCGTGGTGGTAAGTGAGTAAGGGGGGGGAACAATCATGGAACAGAAGATGGAAATCGGGCTTACCCAGAAGATCGACATCACCAGTATGGTCAGGGATGTTCTCCGCCAGTGGTGGGTGATCCTGCTTCTGGCACTGTCCGTCGGTATATTTGCCAATATATGGGCAGACAGTACATATCAGCCGGAGTATACGACAACTTCTACTTTTGCAGTGACTGCAAAAGGAATGAACAGCAATGTTTTTCAGAACCTTACATCTGCAAAGGAACTGGCGTCAAGGTTTTCCCAGGTACTGGACAGTGCTGTGCTGAAAAAGACAGTCATGAAAGAACTGGGTATGGAGGAGTATGATGTGTCTACGATGGTGGAACAGGTCCCGGAAACGAACCTGCTTACTCTCACCGTGACGGCGGATTCGGCTATGGGTGCGTACCGTGTCATGCAGTCGATCCTGGACAATTACAGTACCGTGACAGATTATGTGATCGAAAATGTGATCCTGGAGGAAATCAAGCCCCCGCTGATTCCTGTAACACCGTCCAACCCCAGCATAAAACAGAAGGTGACAAAACAGAGCTTTCTGATTTCCGCTGTATTTTTTGCTTTTCTCTTTGCGCTTGTTTCCTATATCAGGGATACCGTAAAAAATGAACAGGAATTTACCGAAAAAGTGGATGCCAAACTTCTGGGGACGATTTATCATGAAAAAAAGGCAGCGGTTCCATGTGGCTCAAAAGCAAAGACGGCTTCCATGCTGATCGAAAATCCACTTCGAAGCTTCCGGTTCGTGGAATCCAATAAAATGGCAGCATTCAGAATCCGCAGCCGAATGGACCGGGACGGAAAAAAAGTCCTTCTTTTCACCAGTGTGATGGAAAACGAGGGAAAATCTACTATAGCAGCAAACATAGCCCTGGCTCTTGCCCAGGAAGGAAAAAAGGTCCTGCTGATCGACTGCGATTTCCGGAAACCGTCCCAGTACAAAATCTTTAAGATTTTGCCAGATGACACATTGAACCTGCCGGAAATCCTGAAAAAAGGAACCGTATCGGGGGATATCATCCGGAGATGGAATGGAGACCTGTATACGATCTTTAATGGTACGGCTTCTTTTTCCATGGAGGAATATATGGGTAACGGCGTTCTGGACAGGATTCTACGGTTCTGCAGGGAGAAGATGGACTATGTCCTGATTGATACATCGCCCATGGCTCTTGTTTCAGAAACGGAAGAACTGGCGCAGAAGGCAGATGCTTCCATACTGGTGGTAAAGCAGGATATGGTACTCACCAAAGACATAAATGATGCCATTGATGTACTGAATAATACCAGAGGCCAGGTGCTGGGCTGCATCTTAAATGATGCAGCAGCGGGACTGCCGGGAAGCAGAAGCCGCTATGGCTATGGAAGCCGTTACGGATATGGAGGATATTATGGAAAACAATCAGAGAAATAGACAGGAAGATATGGGCCTCCTGTACATAACCACTATCGTTGACGATATGTGGAGAGGCTTCAAGAAAATTTACTGGCTCCTGCTTGTGATCATCAGTGCGGCGGCTTCCCTTTTTTACCTGCAGGCAAGGAAAAATTATATTCCTTCCTACCAGGCATATTCCACTTTTGTGGTAAATTCAAAGACTGCTTATGGATACAACGAAACCTACTATAATAAAGCCACGGCAGAACAGATGAGCAGAACATTCCCCTACATATTGACCAGCGGTGTGCTGAACCAGGTGGTGGCAGAAGATCTGGGAATGGATGAATTTAATGCAACGATCACGGCGGATGCTGTCCCGGATACCTCCCTTTTCACGATCAAAGTTACGGCGGATGATTCGCAGCTTGCCTATGATGTGCTTCAGTCTACGATTGAGAACTACCCAAAGATTGCGGAGTATGTCATTGGAGATACACAGCTGACCCTGATGGATGAAAGCGGAATACCGGAGACGGCACAAAATCCTCCGGAATTCAAAAAAAGCGCAGCGCTTGGAGCTGGTATGGGCCTTCTGCTGTCGATTGTGATCCTTTTTCTTTATGCTGTGACCAGAAAGACGGTCCGCAGGGAAGAGGATGTAAAAGCAAGAAGCAGTATCCCCTGTCTTGGAAGCGTACCAATGGCAAAATTCAAAAAAAGAAGTCAAAATACCGGTCGTGTCCTCATGGACAGGAAAGAAGGGACAGCAATACTGGGAGAAAGTTTCCGCACGATCCGTACCAGAATCGTTAAAAAAGCGGAAGAACAGGGATTGAAATGTCTTCTGATCACCAGTGCGGCAGCAGGAGAGGGAAAGACAACAATTGCTTCAAACCTTGCAATTTCTCTGTCCAGAAAAGGAAAAAAGGTAATCCTGGTAGATGGAGATCTCAGGAATCCGTCAGTAGCTGAAGTCATGGGACTGGAAAAACCGGAGAAAGGGATCGCAGAAGTCCTGACAGGAAAAGCGGGACTGGAGGAGGTACTGGTTCCCTGTCAGGATATGAACCTTAAAATCCTTCCGGGATCACATTCCGTGTCAGATCCCGGAAAACTGGTGGGAAGCAGACAAATGGAAGAGCTTCTGGAGAGTCTGGCCGGTAAAGCGGACTATGTGCTGGTGGATACACCTCCCTGCGGGATGCTCTCAGATGCAGCGCTGATCGCACGGTTTGTACAGGGAATTGTGATGGTGATCCGTCAGGATTATGTCCGGACAGACAGGATCATGTCGGGGATTGAGAGCATTTCAGAAACCGGGACCGGGCTTGTGGGATATGTCCTGAACGGAACAGAAGTAGGAATTACCGGTTATGGCTATGGATACGGTTATGGATACGGTTATGGCTATGGATACGGTTATGGTTATGGATACGGCCATCGGAAATATGGCTATGGCGAAAAGAAATCCAGTAAGGAACCGTAATCCCAGTGTAAGAAGGGAAAGAAAATGAAAAAAACCGGAAGAAATCATCAGTTATTGATAAGAAGGATTCTCCTTATGGTATTTGATGGCTTTTGCGTTGTCCTCGCATCGGTGATGGCGCTGGCTACGAGATTTGAATTCAACTTCCGTCAGATCCCATCGGAGTATTCGTCTGTTATGCTCAAATATGAAGGAATATTCATTATCATTACATTAGCTGTATTCTGGGTGATGCACATTTATTCTACTCTGTGGGAATATGCAGGAATAACGGAATTGATTGACGTGGTGGTTTCCTGCATGGCATCAGGACTCTTTGATCTGGCTTTTATTGTTGGAATCGGATCTCATCTTCCCAGAAGTTTTTATGTCCTGAACATACTTTACCTTTTGATTCTGGTGGGAAGCAGCAGAGTATTGTACCGTATGATACGGCTCCGCCTTCATGGACGTTCTGTCCCCATTGGCACAAAAAGGGATCATGTGATGATCATCGGAGCAGGAGATGCAGGAAGAACGCTGATCATGGAAATTCAGAACAGTCAGTACCTGAATCAGAAGATCTGCTGTGTCATTGATGATGACCCGAGAAAGATCGGCAGGTATATTCTGGGGATTCCTGTTGTGGGAGACCGTTATGCCATTCCCCAGAATGTCAGGCGTTATCGAATCAGGCAGATCATTGTGGCAATCCCCTCTGTTTCCACAAGCCAGATCCGGCCGATCCTGGACATTTGCAAGGAGACAAACTGCCAGATGAAAATTCTGCCTGGAGTTTACCAGCTGGTTAATGGAGAGGTGAATGTCAGCAGACTGCGTCCGGTCAGCATTGAGGATCTTCTGGGGAGAGAAGAGATCCGCGTGAATATGGATGAGATCCTGAATTATGTGTCAGACAGAGTGATCATGGTCACCGGCGGAGGCGGCTCCATAGGAAGTGAATTGTGCCGCCAGATTGCGACTCATAACCCCAAACAGCTGATCATCTTTGATATATATGAAAATAATGCTTATGAGATCCAGCAGGAACTGCTGAGAAACTATCCGGATCTCAATCTGGTGGTCCTCATCGGGTCTGTACGGGATGAAAGCAGATTAAATTCTGTTTTTGAAAAATACCGTCCGGAAGTGGTCTACCATGCTGCTGCTCATAAACATGTTCCCCTGATGGAGGACAGCCCTAATGAGGCAATAAAAAATAATGTACTGGGAACCTACAAAATGGTCCTGATGGCTGATAAATGGAAAACCAGAAAATTTGTTCTGATCTCTACTGATAAGGCTGTCAATCCCACAAACATCATGGGTGCTTCCAAACGTATCTGTGAGATGATCATTCAGGTATTTAATAAAAAATCAGAGACGGATTATGTGGCTGTCCGTTTTGGGAATGTATTAGGCAGTCATGGAAGCGTGATCCCACTGTTTAAAAAGCAGATTGCTGCAGGCGGACCGGTTACAGTGACACATCCTGATATAATCCGATATTTTATGACAATTTCTGAAGCAGTATCGCTGGTACTGCAGGCAGGCGCTTATGCAAAGGGAGGGGAGATCTTTGTACTGGATATGGGGGAACCGGTGAAGATCCTGGATCTTGCCAGAAATATGATCCGTCTGTCCGGATATGTGCCGGATAAAGATATTAAAATAGAATTTACAGGATTGCGGCCGGGGGAGAAGCTGTATGAAGAGCTTCTGATGGATGAAGAAGGGATGACAGATACCCCCAATAAACTGATCCATATCGTACACCCTATTGAAATGGATGATAACAGACTGATGGACGCACTCCGGGTGTTGGAACAGGCGGCGGAGGATGAAGTGGAAGATATGAAGCAGATCGTGGAGAACATTGTGTCATCCTATCATATAAAAGAAAACTGTGAAACAGGCATCTGACTTTGAACGGGGGAAGGGGTATGTACCGAAACGGGATAAAGAGAATTCTGGCCATTGTGCTTTCACTGGGAGGGCTGATCTGTCTGTCGTGGCTTTTCCTGATCATTATGATTGCAATCAGACTTGATTCACCTGGACCGGTGTTCTTCCGGCAGAAGCGGATCGGGATTCATAAAAAGACATTTGAAATCCTGAAATTTCGTACTATGAGAGTAGATACTCCTCATGATATGCCGACACATCTCCTGGAGGATCCTGACCAGTTTATAACCAGAGTAGGACGCTTCCTCAGACGTACTTCTTTGGATGAACTTCCTCAGCTGTTCAACATTCTGGCAGGGGATATGGCGGTTATCGGGCCCCGTCCGGCTCTTTGGAATCAATACGATCTGATCCAGGAGCGGGATAAATATGGTGCGAACGATATACGGCCGGGTCTGACAGGATGGGCACAGATCCATGGACGGGATGAACTGGAGATTCCGGAGAAGGCAAAGCTTGACGGCTTCTATGTGGAACACATGGGGTTTGGCATGGACATCAGGTGTTTTTTGGGTACGATCCGTTCTGTCCTGAAAAGTGACGGAGTGGTAGAAGGAGGAACGGGAACGATTCATGCAGAAGAACAGAAAAAGTGAGCATAGCAGAAAGAAAATCCTGATTATTACCAATCATTCTTATATGCTGTGGCGATTCCGGAAGGAACTGATCTTTGAACTGATGAAAAAATATGTGGTAGTTCTCAGTATGCCTTTTACAGGGCACGAAGAGGACTTTCAGAAGAGTGGGATCCGTTGTGTGGAGACTGCCATTGACCGCAGGGGCATCAATCCGGCTACGGATCTGAAGCTCCTTTTTGTCTATTACAGGCTGCTAAAAGAGGAAAAGCCGGATCTTGTCATCACTTACTCGATTAAACCCAACATTTATGCCGGCTGGCTTTGTGGAAAAATGGGGATTCCTTTTTCTGCAAATGTTCAGGGTCTGGGAACCGCTTTTCAGAAACCGGCCCTTGCCGGATTCGTTACAATGCTTTACCGGCTTGCTTTCCGGAAGGTACAGACGGTCTTTTTTGAAAACAGTGCCAATATGGAAGAATTTCAGAAAAGACATATCATGCCGGTGGAAAAACAGGTACTTCTTGCGGGAGCAGGGGTTGATCTGGAGCAATACACACTCCAGCCATACCCGGTTCATGATAAGGTCCACTTTCTATATCTGGGCCGTATTATGAAAGAAAAGGGAATGGATGAGCTTTTTGAGGCAGTACGAAGGCTTTCCGGACAGAAGGAGGGATTTGTTCTGGATCTGGTGGGCTTTTTTGAAGATGAATACAGAGAGCAGGTTGAACAGTTGGAAAAAGACGGCATTGCCGTATTTTATGGATTTCAGCAGGATCCTGTCCCATTTTATAAAGAGGCAGACTGCGTGATACTGCCAAGCTACCATGAAGGCATGAGTAATGTTCTTCTGGAGGGGGCTGCAGTTGGAAGACCGCTGATCACAAGTGATATCCCCGGATGCAGGGAGGCAGTGGAGGACGGAAAGAATGGATTTCTGGTGAAGGCTGGAGACAGCGAAAGCCTTCTGCAGGCAATGCAGAAATTTCTCTGTATTTCACAGGAAAAACGAAGAGACATGGGAATGGCAGGACATGAGAAAATGATCAGGGAATTTGGAAAGAAAATGGTCGTGGAAACAACCATTCAAAATCTGAGAGTATGAGAAGTGAAGCTCTACGGAAAAAGTAAGGCCGCTTCAGAAAATGATCAGTTATCTGGGAAAACTTATTTATGCATCCTGAAAAGAGAGGGCAGTTTTATGGGAGCTAGTTGCGATAAGCGATATCGAAATTATTATGGTGTGATGATAGGTTAAAGATGGCAAAAGCGTTATGAAGTAAGAAAATTCATATCGTTTTCATATATGCTGACTTTCCAGATGAATTTAGCATCGGAACTGCTACTGGTGCAGAAAAA
The DNA here is from genome assembly GCA_022764275.1 of Blautia sp. Lineage (GTDB taxonomy): Bacteria > Bacillota > Clostridia > Lachnospirales > Lachnospiraceae > Blautia_A. The sequence goes on from JALERH010000167.1 coordinate 17,053, forward strand.
AGAAAGGAACACAGATATGACATTAACGAATTATTGGTGGTTATTGATATGGCTTGTAGTAGCTGGAGGGATTTTGTCAGTCATGGTGCCTAAAAGGCCAGTGCAAATATTGGGGAAAACGGAGTATAGATGGAGCTGGCCAGCAGCAATTTTACTGGCATGTCCGTATGCCATCTGGTGTATGAATCGTTCTTTTTTCGGTGACACAGAATCTTACAGGAGGATATTTCAAGAGATCCCAGCATCGTTTTCGCAGTTGCCAGCCTATTTGTTAGAACATACAAAAGATAAGGGGTTTTCGATTCTTACAACTGCAATTAAAATGATTATTGGCAATATTGATAAAATGTTTTTCCTGATAATTGCAGTATTTCAGCTGTTTTGTGTGGTCTACTTTTTCAGAAAGTATTCAACAGATTTCTTATTGTGTATGTTTATGTTTGTGGCATCAACAGATTATTTGTCCTGGATGTTTAATGGTATGAGGCAATTTATTGCAGTAAGTATTATTTTATTAAGTTTCGGGCTCGTTCTAAAGAAAAAATATGTTCCTGCAATATGTCTGATTTTGTTAGCATCAACGATTCATGGATCTGCATTGCTTATG
>JALERH010000172.1 GCA_022764275.1 Blautia sp.
GATTTCCCAGCGCCAGACACACAATAAGCAGAAATGCCATGGTTCGTTTTCTTGCTTTACCCCACATAAAGTTCTCCCGGAAACTATACTCTATTCTATTGTAAAAAAGTGATGGTGAAAATATGCTAAAAAAAGGAAAGAGACGGAATAGAATCCGTCTCCGTTTTACAGCATCGGCGCAAAAAGTCTGAGAATACTCTGCATCGCACGGACAACAATGTTTCTGCCCTTACAGAAATCCAGGCTGATAGGATTGCAGTAATTCAGGGTTTCCATGAAATCACTCTTAATGTCGTCAATGACTTTGTTTTTATAAATCCAGACACCGTCCTCAAAATGCAGATACAGACTGCGGTAATCCATATTGATGGTGCCCACAACGCCCACCTCATCATCGCATACAAAGGATTTTGCATGGAGAAAGCCTGGCTGATACTCATAAATTTTTACGCCTGCCTCCAGAAGCTGTTCATAGTAGGACTGTGTGAGCAGGAACACGATTTTTTTATCCGGAATGCCCGGTGTCATAATCCGGACATCGATACCACTTTTCGCTGCCAGGCAAAGGGCAGTCATCATCTCATTGTCAATAATCAGATACGGCGTACAGATGTAAACATACTGCTTTGCACGATTGATGATATTCAGATATACATTTTCACCGACTGTCTCATTATCCAGCGGTGAATCGCAAAATGGCTGAATATATCCGTCACTTTCAAATTCCCCGGGATGGTACGTATGAGGAAGGTAATTTTCGAATTCAACCTTCTCCTTCGAACGTGTCACCACACTCCACATATGAAGGAACATGGCAGTCATATTCCAGACTGCTTCGCCTTTTAACATCACAGCCGTATCCTTCCAGTGTCCGAAACGCTTTTTCTGGTTGATATACTCATCTGCCAGATTGATTCCGCCGGTAAAACCCACATAACCGTCTATGATACAGAATTTTCTGTGGTCACGGTTATTCTGGATAATATTCAGAAATGGTCGGAAGGGGTTAAAGACTTCACATTTGATTCCCTTTGCCCTCAGCTGCTCGTAATACTTATGCGGAAGAGTCGTGAGGCATCCCATATCGTCGTAGAGTAGGCGTACATCCACACCTTCCTTTACCTTTCGCTCCAGAATGTCCAGAATGGTCTGCCACATCACACCGTCATGAATGATAAAATATTCGATGAAGATGTAATGCTTTGCCTGTTCCAGCTCTCTCACCAGTACCGGAAACATATCATCTCCCACCTGGAAATATTCTGCTGTTGTATTTTCATAAGCCGGATAACCGGAGTTATTTCGAATATAGTCAGACTGCACACAGATGGACGGGTCCTCCGCTTCCAGCCTTTCATGAATTCCTTCATCTTCTACAAGATAGTCCCTTGTCTGATCCAGCATATCAGCGAAACGGTTTTCCATATATGTCGCCACACGGGACTGTCCGAATACGAGATAAAGCACAAGACCAAAAACCGGCAGGCAAAGAATCAGCATGGTCCAGGCAAGCTTGTAAGAAGGATTGATTTTCCGGTTCACGATCCACAGAACGATCACAATGCTCAGTACATCAAGTCCAAATGAAATATATTTTGAGTATCCGGCCAGGCGAAAAAAGATGGTCAGCAGCCAGCCGAGCTGTACCGCCATAGCAATTATCACATAGAAAATCCGGTTAAACAAAAGCTTTGATATTTTTTTCAATATCATCATAAAAGATGTCTTCCTCCCCTTCGCACGTCCATGTCCTTCTTAGTTAAAAATCCCTGACTGATGCAGTCAGGGATTTTTTGCGCACAATTAATTATATTTACGTTTTCTTGCGGCTTCAGATTTTTTCTTACGACGAACGCTTGGTTTCTCGTAATGCTCTCTCTTGCGGATTTCCTGCTGAATTCCTGCTTTAGCACAGCTTCTCTTAAATCTGCGAAGAGCGCTATCTAAAGTCTCGTTTTCTTTTACGATAACGTTTGACATAGACTCACACCTAACCTCCCTCCAGTTGTAGATTGTGCTTAAATACAACTGTCTGGGTATTTTTCTTGCACGAACATCATTATATATCATTCACTTCGAGTTCGTCAACAACTTTTGGCTAATTTTGCAAAAAAGTTGTAAAATTTTTATTTCAGCTGACCTTCCAGGATTCCGGCAGCTGCATCCACGGCTTCCTGTGCCTTTTCCGGATTCTTACCGCCGGCCTGTGCCATGTTCGGACGTCCGCCGCCGCCACCGCCAACGATTGCTGCAACTGCCTTGATCAGATTTCCTGCATGGGCACCTGCTTTCTGTGCGGCATCTGTCACCATGGAAAGAAGATTTACTTTTCCGCCGTTTACTCCGGCCAGAACGACTACACCTTCCCCAAGCTTCTCCTTCAGCTGATCGCCCAGATCACGAAGGCCGTTCATATCCACGCCTTCTACCTTTGCAGCCAGAAGCTTCACACCATTGACTTCTACAACTTTATCCATCACGTTTCCAAGAGCGCCCTGAGCCAGTTTGCTCTTTAAGGATTCGTTCTCGCCTGCAAGAGCCTTTACCTCGCCCTGCAGATGTCCGATCTTTTCTACAATCTCAGACGGATTTGCCTTCAGAGCCTTCGCAGCCTCCAGAAGCAATTCCTCCTGTTTCCGGTAATATTCCAGAACGCCATTGCCGGTCAGTGCCTCGATACGGCGCACGCCCGCTGCGATACCGGACTCGGATACGATCTTGAACAGCATGATGGAGCTTGTATTGGAAACATGGGTACCGCCACAAAGTTCTTTTGAGAAATCGCCCATGGATACCACACGTACCTTCTGGGAATATTTTTCGCCAAACAGTGCCATAGCGCCGGATTTTTTTGCCTCTTCGATGTCCATGATATCCGTGGTAACCGGCAGTGCTGCCTGGATTTCTTCGTTTACAAGCTTCTCAACCTTTTCAATTTCCTCTGCCGTCATAGCCTGGAAATGAGCAAAGTCAAAGCGCAGTCTGTCCGGAGTTACCAGTGAACCCTTCTGCTCTACATGGGAACCAAGCACGGTCTTTAATGCTTTCTGCAGAAGATGTGTAGCACTGTGGTTCTTTTCCGTATCTTTTCTGGCAGCGGTATCTACCTTCAGGGAAACAGTCTCGCCTGTAGAGATCATGCCGGATTCCATATAACCTACATGACCAAATTTGCCTCCGCGAAGCTTAATGGTATCCTCAACCACAAATTTTCCATTTGCAGTCTCGATCACACCACTATCACCTTCCTGACCGCCCATGGTCGCATAGAAAGGAGTCTTTTCTACGAAAACAGTACCTCTCTGTCCTTCCATCAGGGAGCCTGCGATTTCTGTCTCAGTTGTAAGGACAGTCACCTTCGACTCAAAGCTCAGATGGTCATATCCCACAAATTCAGTGGTAATGGATGTGTCAATCTCATCGTAAACCGTTGCATCGGCACCCATATAGTTCGTCACTTCACGAGCCTCACGTGCTTTGGTACGCTGCTCATCCATCGCTTTATGGAAGCCGTCCTCATCCACCTCGTAACCTTTTTCCTCCAGGATTTCCTTTGTCAGATCCAGAGGGAATCCATAGGTATCATATAACTTGAACGCATTTTCTCCGGAAAGTACTTTTTCTCCGGCAGACTTCATCTCATCTTCCATCTCGGAAAGGATACGAAGTCCCTGGTCAATAGTCTTGTTAAACTGATTTTCCTCATTGGTAAGAACATTGAAGATAAATTCTTTCTTTTCTTCCAGTTCCGGATATCCGTCTTTGGAACCATCAATTACCTCTGCACTTAATTTTGCAAGGAAGGTTCCTTCGATTCCCAGAAGACGTCCATGTCTTGCAGCACGGCGAATCAGACGACGAAGCACGTATCCGCGGCCCTCGTTGGTCGGCATGATTCCATCAGAAATCATGAACGTAGCAGAACGGATATGGTCTGTGATCAGACGGATGGACACATCATCCTCGTGATGTACTCCATATTCCTTGCCAGCAATCTGGCATACCAGGTTACGCAGGGAACAGATGGTATCCACATCAAAAATGGAGTCCACATCCTGAACCACAACTGCAAGACGCTCCAGGCCCATTCCGGTATCGATGTTTTTCTGTTTCAGTTCTGTGTAGTTGCCATTGCCATCGTTTTCAAACTGAGTAAACACGTCGTTCCATACTTCTATATAGCGGTCACAGTCACAGCCAACCGTACAGCCCGGTTTGCCGCAGCCGTATTTTTCTCCGCGGTCGTAGTAGATTTCAGAACATGGGCCGCATGGACCTGCGCCGTGCTCCCAGAAGTTGTCTTCTTTTCCAAAACGGAAAATACGCTCTGCCGGGATACCGATCTCTTTATTCCAGATCTCATATGCTTCATTATCATCCGTGTAAACAGATGGATAGAGACGGTTCGGATCAAGACCTACCACTTCTGTCAGGAATTCCCAGGACCAGTGCAGAGCTTCTCTTTTAAAATAGTCGCCAAAAGAAAAGTTGCCAAGCATCTCAAAGAAAGTACCGTGACGTGCGGTTTTTCCAACGTTTTCAATATCACCTGTACGAATACATTTCTGACAGGTGGACACTCTTGTGCGGGGCGGTTTTTCCGCACCTGTAAAATATGGTTTCAGCGGAGTCATACCTGCATTGATCAGCAGGACGCTCTTATCACCCTGTGGTACCAGGGGAAAACTTTTCATGACAAGATGACCTTTACTCTCCATGAAGTCCAGAAACATCTTTCGAAGCTCATTTACTCCGTATTTTTTCATTTCTAATCTCCTCCTACGCTGTAAGAATTGCCGGGTCACACTGTTTCCCGGCAGTTACCATTAAAGTACATCATAGCATATCTTCTTACTTAGCGCAAACTTTATTAAATTTTTTCTTTCCTCTTTTCAGAACTACGCCGTCACCCTGAAGAGTCTCTCTGGAAACGGTATAGCGGATATCCGTGATCTTTTCGCCGTCGATGGATACACCGCCCTGTTCAATGGCACGGCGTCCTTCGGAACGGGTCGGTACCAGTTCCGCTTTCACGAGCATGGAGATCAGATCAATGGTTCCATCTTCCGCAAAATCTTCTGCAGAAAGCTCGGTAGTCGGCATATGATCAGTGTTAGCTCCTCCTGCAAACAGTGCCTGAGCGCCAGTCTGTGCTTTTTTTGCCTCTTCTGTTCCATGAACCAGCTCGGTAAGATGGAAAGCAAGAATCTCTTTTGCCTTGTTCAACTGGCTTCCTTCCCATTTTTCCATCTCCTGGATTTCTTCCAGCGGAATAAAGGTAAGAAGCTTCATGCATTTGATTACATCGGCATCGTTTACATTTCTCCAGTACTGGTAGAAATCAAACGGGGAAGTCTTGTTTGGATCCAGCCATACAGCGCCGGATTCGGTTTTGCCCATCTTCTTGCCCTCAGAATTCAGAAGCAGGGTAATGGTCATCGCGTAAGCATCTTTACCCAGTTTACGACGGATGAGTTCGGTGCCGCCCAGCATATTGCTCCACTGGTCATCACCTCCGAACTGCATGCAGCAGCCGTATTTCTGGAACAGCATGTAAAAGTCGTAGCTCTGCATGATCATGTAGTTGAATTCCAGGAAGCTTAATCCACGTTCCATACGCTGTTTGTAGCACTCTGCAGTAAGCATACGGTTTACGGAAAAATGTGCTCCCACTTCTCTTAACAGTTCAATGTAATTCAGGTTCATGAGCCAGTCAGCGTTGTTTACCATCAAAGCTTTCCCGTCAGAGAAGTCAATAAAGTGTTCCATTTGTTTTTTGAAGCAGTCAATGTTGTGCTGAATGGTTTCTTTTGTCAGCATTTTACGCATATCGGTTTTTCCGGAAGGATCCCCGATCATACCGGTACCGCCGCCAAGCAGGGCGATTGGTCTGTTTCCTGCCATCTGCAGACGTTTCATCAGGCACAGTGCCATAAAGTGGCCTACATGAAGGCTGTCTGCCGTAGGGTCAAAGCCGATATAAAATGTGGCTTTTCCATTGTTTACAAGCTCTTTGATTTCATCCTCGTCTGTCACCTGTGCGATGAGGCCGCGTGCTTTCAGTTCTTCCCAAACTGTCATTTTCCTTTTCCTCCTGAAACTAATATGTTATTATCCATTGAAATAAAAAATCCCCGGTTCCATGTCCCTTTAGGACGAGAACCGGGTCCCGTGATACCACCTAATTTCGCAGAAGACTCGCATCTTCTGCCTCCGTAAGTGACGCATTCAGATTCAAGTCGAACGCACGTGAGACTTGGCGCGCGATTCTGGTCAGCTTAAGCTGACATCTTTCTTCTCCGACTGAGATAAATGATCACCCCAGCGCGATAACGGGCGCCGCTCCGCTGCAGCCTACTGATCGTCAAAACGTTCGGTGCAAAGCTCCGGGATGTATTCACACAGGTTCCACAGGTGCCTCTCACCAGCCGGCAGCTCTCTGTCTGCTTTCCCAATGCTACTCTTTCCCTTCAAAGCCTTTGTCATTTGATACTTGCAAGTATACAAAGGCGTTTGAAATTTGTCAAGTTTTTTCTTTCATTGGCGCCCAGACGCCGTTTTGTTCAAAGGAAACGGCTGCATTTTTGGCATCCTCCACCAGTTTGGGGTCATATCCCAGCATATCCAGGAGCCGAATGGCGTTTCTGGTGGTTGCCCGGCCTTTTTTGAGAATGTAGTCAAATATCACCTTTTTCTCCCTGACATCTTCGGAGAAATGATAATTCGTGTAAATTCCGTCCAGGATATAGCTGAGCTCAATATCATGCGTTGCCGCAAAGGGCAGTACCCACTTTCTCGACAGTTCCTTCAGGATTCTGGAGGATGCCGCGATCCGTTCAATGGTATTGGTACCGCGCAGCACCTCATCAATGATGCAAAGAAGGGGTTCCTCTTTCTTTGACTCATCCAGAATTCTCTTCAATGATTTGATCTCCACGATAAAATAGCTCTCTCCTCCGGACAGATCATCCCGAAGTGCCATGGAGGTCATGACCTTAAGAAATGGAGCGCGATAGGAAGCACAGGTACAGGTGCAGATCGTCTGAGCAAGAATGCTGTTAACTGCCACATTTTTCAGAAACGTAGATTTTCCCGAAGCATTTGACCCGGTAACCAGAATCCCTCCTGACACATGGATGCTGTTTGCCACTGCCTCATGAAGGAGAGGATGGTACAGGTCTTCCACATCGAGGGTAATCTTTCCCTGATTCCCGGGAACGAACTGCGGTCTGCACTGCAGAGACAGCATTTCCCGGAAAGAGGACACAGAAATGGCGGCATCCAGCTCTCCGATGTTATCCAGAAGCTCTGTAATCTTATCCGTTTTTCCCTGTATTTCGCGCAGAAGACTGTTGTAAATCAGGATGTCCACGTGGAATACCATACGCACATAATCCATGAAGACCTGTAGAAGATCTCCTCCGTCCGAGGTTTTACCAGTAAGAAAAAATGCTTTCCTTCGAATCTTACGAAATGCCTGCTTCCCGTCTGAGATGGCATCCATCTGTTTTTTTACCTCAGGCCATTTTACTTTCTCCATATCATCAGCAGCGGACAGCATTCCAAACAAATGCGCGAAACAGTCCAGATATGCTTCAATCAGTTTTCGATCCCTGCCCGTATAGTAGATGACAATGTTCACGATCATCAGAACCATCAGAAGGAAAAAGCCCAGCACCGGGTAAACGAAAAGTGCTGCCGCAAGGCTTCCCAAAAGCAATGCCAGCATCACGATATGGATTCCCACAGAGGCTTTTGGCGCCTCATTCAGCTCCAGCACCGTATCGGAAAGAGAACCCAGGCGTGTTTTTCCTACTTTTGAAAGAAGAAGCTGCATTTCCTCCCTTTCTTTCGCATGGGAGGAAAAAAAGTCGATCAGCCTCTCTCTGTCGTCAACCTCCTCCTGGGAAAACAGGGGCCTGCGCATCATGTCATACAGGACATCTTCTCCCGGTGAGGACATCGTCTGATTTACCATCTGATAAACACGATCCATATCCAGATCGTTCCACGTAATATCGTCAATCACAAATTCCTGCCGGCATCTACGACGGAAATAGTGAGAGATTTTCTCCATATCACCGGTCTCATACTGCCGTTCGGAAGGCGCTCCGTAGTTACGCCTTATATTTCTCAGAATGGTTTTCTTTCGCTTTCTTTCTTCATAAAAGATCCAGATGATAAACAGCAGGACAAGGCCTGCTGCTATCAAGAACGTGGTCATATATGGATTCATTTCTGCTCCTTATTTTGTATCATCAAACCCAGTCTACAAAGAAGATGTGATCTTTATACTGTTCATATTCTACCTTATCAAAGCTGAGAGGCTGTTTCCAGAAGGAACTGTCCATCATGAAATACATGTAGTTAAAGTCCTTTGTCTGGAATCCATTTATGACTCTCTTTTTGTTATTCAATACATAATCATTAAAAACGATCAGCGCTTTCTGTGCTGCAGAATAAGCAAGTTCCCGGTTCTCAAACTGACCGTTCAGACGTTTTAACAGTGCTCCGTCTGTGACTACGGAATACTGTGGGAAAGTGGTACCCTGATAGATCACGTAACGTACAGAGGATGGGAATTCCTTATCTGCCTTAATCGTTCGGTTCAGAACGCACAGGGCAACTGCCTCCATTCCCTCTTCACCCTGATCACCGGCTTCAGCTTCACAAAATGCAGCCAGAAGATCCAGGTCTGATTTTGTACCATCCGCAATACCCGGATGAATCTTATACTCATTCATGAGGGTATAGTTTCTGCAGTTTTTTTCATCATAGGCGGTGAAGGTGATAGAGGCTGACTTCTCCGCAGCAATCCCATTCGCATCAAAGATATAGGTCTTACCGTCGATGGTTGCCGTTTTGCTGACATACATGACTCCCTTGGAGCTGAAATAATACTGATTTCCATTGACGGCCAGCCAGCCAGTCGCAGCACGCCCGTTTTTCATACTGAAATAATAGCGGTTGCTGCCTACGGTTCCAAATCCCTTCTGATAACGGACACCTGTTGTTTTGGAAAAATAGTAATAGTAGTTTCCAATTTTCTGAAGTCCTGTATACATATATCCGGTGGACTTGTCAAAATAGTAGGCCTCCCCTTTGGAATTCTTATACAGACCCACTATCATCTTGCCGGTTTCCTCATCAAAATAGCGCTTTCGGCCCTGACTGTCAGTCATCCAGCCCTTTGCCATGATTCCGTTACCGCTGGTAAAATAATATTTACTTCCCGAAAGAGTCAGCCAGCCGCGGGTAAGAAGCCCCGTTTTTTTGTTAAAATAGCGGGTGTTTCCTTTACTGTCGGACATAAATCCGGTCACCATTGCTCCTGTTCCACTGGTAAAGTAGCGGATCTTGCGGCCTTTTTCATCCCTCTGCCAGCCTTTTAACTGGACACCTGTCTTCGGATCAAAATAATATTTCTTTTTATTTAAGGTCAGCCAGCCTTTCTGTTTACTACCGTCCGCATTTATGTAGTATGTCTTCCCGTTAATGGTCTTAAATCCGGCTGTGGCAGCATCTGCCGTCTTTGCCGGTACCAGTGCCAGGAATAAAAGTGCAGCCAGAAGCAGCAGCCAGGTACTGATCCCTCTTTTTTTGTACTCTTTCATAAACCAGTCTCCATTTCCCCCATTTTTCGTATTTCTGATTTGTGTCATTTTTTTTGCAAAAATTACAAAATTGTTACATGCTTATATTATATCCAAATACCCTCTTACTGTCAACTAATTTGTAACATCCCCCCTGTCCCACTCATATGATGGAGTGTAAACAAAACTTGGAGGATTTTAACATGAGTGATTTAGCTGCTACAAACTGTGGATGCGGCGAGGAAAGAACAGGCTGCGGATGTGACAATAACTGTGGATGCAACAATGGATGCGGCAACTGGGGCATGGGCAACTGGGGCGGAAATTGCTGCAATATCATCTGGATCATCATCCTGCTTTCCTTCTGCGGCGGAAACAACTGGGGAAATAACTGCGGATGCAACCACGGCAATGGTGACTGCTGCTGGATCATCATCATCCTTCTGCTTCTGTGTGGATGCGGCAACGGATTTGGATGCTGATATCATCACGCCGGGCAGAGGTTAACTCCTCTGCCCGCTTTTTTTGGAATCCCTACGGGGGGAATCTGCGCTTTTCTTTTTCTCCTTTTCTCTGAGACATTCCAGATCCAGCTCATACACCGCATTTCCTTCTATGATCAGCTTTTCTTTTTTTGATTCCATACAGTTACCATCCTTTCTATACCAATAGCATATGTCAAATATTTTTTCCTGTCATATTTTAATAACAAAAACATAGATTAAGGAAAAAGGACATCAATATGGAACAGGAATATATTGCCCAGACAACTCTTGACCAGATGGTAGGAACTGACCAGGATCAGCTGCTGAAAGCTGCAATTCCTTATCTGCCTCCCAGAGGACAGCAGATTCTTTCGATTTATTCCAAGGTAAAAGAACTTTCCAATACGCTGGCTCTGTTCGGTCCCTCCAGTCATCATATGGAAATGTGTGCGGCGTCCGCTCCCAGCGATCAGCCACTTGATGTATTAAACGATATCCGCCGTTACTGCTATGGAGACAGCCGAAAAATGCTGGACCAGATGGTAAATTTGATGGCCATGGTTCAGATGATAAAAGTTATGAATGAAACACCTGTAAATTCGTAAAAGGAGGAAAAATCATGGAAAAGATGGACGACGACTGGAGAAACAATCCCAAGCTTGCAGGAATGGATAAATCCAAACTGGATATGCTTCAGAATATGGCACAGCAGGGAATGGGAAAAAGCCCTTCTGATCTGCTGCCTTTTATTATGAGTGCTGCTTCCCAGGGCAGAAAATCCGGCCTGAAATTTGACAATAATGAAATCAACGCAATCATAGAAGTACTGAAAATGGGAAAATCCCCGGAAGAAGCAGCGAAGCTTGACCGGGTAGTCTCTCTGATGAAAATGATACACTGACGGACAACGTACCGTCTTAAAGGTGACTTCATGATAAAAAAGTGCTGCGGATATGATAGCATTTCCGCAGCACTGTATTTTTGATTATTTTTTGTTGATTCCTTCCATAATACATTCTCTCAGGAGTGCCAGCGCATGTGCAGTAGCCTGCTCCCTGATTTTTCCGCGATTTCCAGTAAAATGAAATTCCCGTGTGATTACCTTTCCATTATAGCAGCATCCCATAAAGACCGTACCCACCGGTGTTTCCTTGGTTCCTCCTCCAGGACCTGCAAGTCCGGTGATGGACAGACAGATATCAGCATCTGAAAAAATGCAGCCTCCCTTTGCCATCTCTCTTGCACACTTTGCAGAAACAGGTCCATCCGTCTTCAGAGTGACTTTTTTTACTCCAAGACATTTTCTCTTGGCACGATTACTGTATGTAACATAACCGTGGCCGAATACCTCTGATGCTCCCGGGACATTTACAATACGTGCGGCAATCTCCCCGCCTGTACAGGATTCTGCCAGTGCCAGGGTCAGCTTCTGATCCTTCAGCATATCTACAACTGCTTCTTCCAGAGATTTTTCCGCATCCGTAGCAAAAATATTCCTGCCAAACCGGTTTTTCAGCTCCCGCACAATAGGTTTGATCATTTTTTTGCATTCTTTTTCATCTTCCCCCTTTGCAGTGATTCGAAGATGAACTTCACCCACCTTTGCGTACGGTGCAATGGTGGGATTACTCTGCGCCTTGATCAGATCCTGAATATCTTCTGCGACCTGGCTTTCCCCGATTCCGCAGATTTTTACGACCTGAGAAAAAATGGTTTCCGGAAGCTTTTTACGGAGAAATGGGTAAACGGACTCCTCAAACATAGGCTTCATCTCATTTGGAGGTCCGGGCAGAAGGATTGCAGTCTTACCGTTCTTCTCGATGATCAGTCCAGGAGCTGTCCCGTTATGATTATCCAGAACGAGCGAACCCTCCGGAACAAGAGCCTGTTTATAGTTATTTGAGGTGATACGCCTCTGAGGGTTGTTTTTTTCATATTGCTTCATATACTTTTCCAGAAGCTCTTTGGAATGGGAATCTTCCACAAGTGGAAGTCCCATCAGCTGTGCAGTCACTTCTTTTGTCAGATCATCTTCCGTAGGTCCCAGACCGCCTGTCAGAATCACCACATCGGAGCGCTCCAGTGCCGTGGAAATCACAGCCTTCATCCGCTCTTCATTATCTCCTACCACAGTCTGATAGTATACAGACAGTCCAAGTCCCGCACACTGCTCGGAAAGGTAGACACTGTTGGTGTTGACAATGTTTCCCAACAGAATTTCTGTGCCTACAGATACCAGTTCTGCAATCATTTGTATTACTCCCTTCTAAACTATTCCTGCATGGAAATAACTTTTTTGTTCTGAACGATATAGGTAATCAGGGAAATCACAGTAAGAGCCAGTGAAATCCAGAAAAAGATCTGAGTCAGTACCGCAAAAAATCCATCAAAATTCAAAATCAGAAGGATAATGAGTACCATCTGTGACACGGTTTTGAATTTTCCCCAGTAATTAGCCGCGATCACAACCCCGTTTTCAGCAGCAATGAGACGGAAACCGCTGATGATAAATTCTCTTGCAATGATGATGATAACAAACCATGCCGGAAGTCTGTCCAGTTCGATCATACAGATCAGTGCAGAACATACCAGAAGCTTATCCGCAAGCGGATCCATAAACTTTCCAAAATTTGTTACAAGATTGTTTTTCCTTGCCAGGTAGCCATCAAACCAGTCTGTGACACTGGCACCCACAAAAATTGCAAGACAGATATAACGGTTGGCATCTCCGCCCCATCCGGTCAGAATAAAAAGAACAAAAAACGGAACAAGGATCATTCTTGCAACTGTCAGTTTATTCGGTGTATTCATCTTCCAATTCTCCTATCAAATCATATTCCATAGCGCCTGACACCCGCACTTTTACAAAGTCACCGGTCATAAGCAGCTCTCCTGTCTGGACAAAAATATAACCGTCTACTTTTGGTGCATCGCCATAAGTTCTGCCGATATAAGCACTTTCCCCGGATACCTGTCCCTCGATCATAACGGTCAGCACCTGCCCGATACGCTCCTGCCCCTTTTCGTAGGAAATCTCCTGCTGAAGCTCCATCAGTTCATCCCTGCGTGCTTCCTTTATTTCCTGTGGAACCTGATTCTCCATTGCTGCAGCCGGAGTATCCTCCTCTGCCGAGTAAGGGAAAACACCCAGACGGTCAAATTCCATATCATCCACGAATTCCATCAGCTCCTCATGGTCCTCCTGGGTTTCTCCGGGAAATCCGCTGATCAGTGTCGTCCGCAGGAAAATGTCCGGAATTTCCTGCCTGAGTTTTTCCACGATATTGATCAGTTCCTGCTTCGTGGTCCGCCGCCCCATCCGTTTCAGGATCCTGTCACTGGCATGCTGAATGGGAAGATCCAGATAATGGCAGATTTTCTTTTCCTCTTTCATGGTCTGGATCAGTTCATCATAAATCTCCTCCGGATAACAGTAAAGAATACGTATCCATCGAATGCCCTGTATTTTACAGAGTTCCTGCAAGAGAATATGGAGAGATTTTTTTCCGTAAAGATCCGTACCATACATGGTCGTTTCCTGTGCCACAAGGATGAGCTCTTTCACACCCTTTTCCGCCATCTGGCCTGCCTGTCGAAGAAGTCGTTCCATGGGAACGCTGCGATATCTGCCCCGAAGCTTCGGAATGATGCAGTAAGTACAGTGCTTGTCACAGCCTTCCGCAATCTTCAGATACCCGAAATGGCCTCCGGTAGTCAGAACCCGCTCTCCAAGCTCTTCCGGAAGGAAATCAATATCCTTAAACTCTTCAAAATGGCGGCCTGCTTCTGCTTCCTCCACAGCTTTCAGGATATCTCCATATGATGTGGTACCGAGAACAGCATCCACTTCCGGAATCTCCTGAATGATCTCATTCTTATAACGCTGCGCCATACATCCGGTCACAATGAGAACTCTGCAGGTGCCAATTTTTTTATACTCTGCCATTTCCAGAATCGTATTTACGCTTTCTTCCTTGGCATCACCGATAAAACAGCAGGTATTGATAATGATCGCCTCAGCCTGTGTTTCATCATCCACGATTTCATGACCGTTTCTGGAAAGAAGCCCCAGCATCTCCTCGGAATCCACAAGGTTTTTGTCACATCCTAAAGAAATGAATAGTAATTTCATAAATTCTCCTCGATATATGTCAGGGCCACCGCATAACTCTGCAGCAGCCCTTTTATTGTATGCAGGATATCCATGCAGCCTGCTTCATTCTTCCGGCTCAGGCCTCATCCACCGGAGCAGAAGTCTCTTCTTCAGGAGCCTCTTCGTTGGTTTCCTCTACAGAAAGAATTTCCTCTGCGGATTGTTCCAAAGCCTCTTCCTCACCTTTACCCGGCAGAATTTTAACCTTACCCTGATAAAGCTCATCAATTGCGATGGATAATGGTTTTTTGCCATTCGCTCCGTCTACCAGCGGTTTGGAACCTGCAATGAGCTGACGAGCACGTTTGCTGGTAGCAAGAACCAGTGAATAGCGGCTGTTCAATACCATTGCCTCATCGTCGTCCTCGTTGTTTGTATTAATAGCCTCAATTAATTCTGAATAAGATGGATGAATCATTTATATACTCCTTTCAATTTTGATCCCTTTTTTAACGACTGCAGTTTTTTTCCTGCGCCGGATTTTCTCTTTCACTCTTCCGCTGCAAACACTGCGGCTTCCAGCTGAATCGTCCGAACGAATTCCAGATTCCGATTCATACGGAAATGCTCCCCCTGAATGATACCATGAAGCGTATCCACACATTCCTCAAGTGTATCGTTTACAAGCAGATAATCGTATTCTTCCACGCCTTCCGCCTCCTGTGATGCTCTGGCGAGACGTTCTGCGATTACCTCTGCTGTCTCCGTACCACGCCCTGTCAGACGTTCCTTCAGTACTTTCATGGAAGGCGGCGTCACAAATACAAGAAGAGCTTCCGGTAATTTTTTCTTAATCTTCCTTGCACCCTGTATCTCAATTTCCAAAATGACGTCTCTTCCGGCTTCCAGCTGTTCTTCCACGTAAGACCTGGGAGTGCCGTAATAATTCTCCACGTACTGTGCATACTCGATCAGTGCGTCTTCTTTTATGAGACTTTCGAATTCTTCCTTTGTGCGGAAAAAATATTCTCTGCCTTCTTCTTCTCCCGGTCTGGGATTTCTGGTGGTTACGGAAATGGACAGCGCATAATTGTCATATTTTTCCATCAGACGCTTCATAACCGTGCCTTTTCCTGCACCGGAAAAACCGGATACCACAACCAAGATTCCTCTACTCATGGTCTTCTCTCTTATCTCCCTTATTTTCATTTTCATATGCATCCGCAAACCTTCGTGCTATGGTGTCCGGCTGGATTGCGGATAAAACAAGGTAATCATCCGATGTAACAATGACCGCCTTTGTTTTTCTCCCCTGGGTAGCGTCTATCAGGGAACGGGTTCCCTTTACGCTCTGCACCATACGCTTTACCGGTGCCGCATCGGGACTCACCACCGCCACGATCTTCTGTGAGTTTACCACATTGCCAAAGCCTATGTTAATCAATTTTGCCATGTAATCAACCTTCTGTCAATATTACTCTATATTCTGGATCTGCTCACGGATTTTCTCGATTTCGGTTTTCAGGTCAATGGCGATATCGGAAACAATAAGGTCACTGGACTTGGAAAGAATGGTATTTGCCTCCCGGTTCATCTCCTGCGCCATAAAATCAAGCTTTCGTCCAACGCTTTCTTTTTCCTCCAGCATTTTCTTCATACCCTGGATATGGCTGTGCAGACGAACTGTCTCCTCGTCGTTACAGATCTTATCGGAAAACAGGACAACCTCCGCAGCAATCCGGGAATCTTCAATCTGGGAATCAGCAAGAAGCTCATGAACCTTCGCCTCCAATTTCTCCCGGTAAATGTCCACAACCTCAGGGGAACGCTCCTCAACCTGTCTGACCTTTTCATCCAGGCCATTCAGTTTCTCGATCAGGTCACGTTTGAGATGTTCACCCTCGCGCTCCCTGGTAGCAACGAATTTCTCACATGCTTCCCGAAGCGGTCCCTCCAGGAATCCCCACAGCTCGTCCTCATCCAGAGACTGCTCCTCCATGGAAAGGACCTCCGGATAACGGGAAAGAGTAGAGGCCTTTATATCATTTTCCAGGCCAAACTCCTCTGCCATCTCCCGGATGTAGGTCAGATATTCCTTGGCGAGCTCCTTATTATATTTCAGAGCCACGCAATTTAAGGAATAGTCCTCATAAGTGATGAAAACATCCACCTTACCACGCTGAATATATGTCTTCAGCAGGTTACGGATGGCTCCTTCCAGAAAATTCAGCTTCCTTGGCATCTTGATACTCAGATCCAGATACCTGTGATTCACGGATTTTAACTCCACCGTGATCTTTCGCTCGTTTGTAATCACTTCGGCTCGGCCGAAGCCAGTCATACTTTTAATCATTTTTTCTCTCTCTGTAAAAATTTGTCAGCAGTTTACATACAGATTTATTATAGTTCATTCTAAAAGACTAGTCAAACTCTTTTTTCATGTGTTACAATAGGTATCGCAAGGCGGTTGCTTTCCACGCTCTGCCACACGCATGCGTCTGGCAGAGCGTGGGAAGCAGCTCCTTGCGAATCGTATTGTGAGAGGAGTTTTTTTATGGCATTTGACGGAATCACCATTGCTGCAATGGTTTCTGAATTAAAAAAAGATTTAACAGGCGGGCGTATTAACAAGATCGCGCAGCCGGAAAATGATGAACTTCTGATCACGGCAAAAGGTGCAAACGGATCGAAGCGGCTTCTTCTTTCCGCAAGCGCCTCTCTCCCGCTGATTTATTTTACATCCAAAAACAAAGTAAGCCCTCTGACTGCGCCAAACTTCTGTATGCTTTTGCGAAAGCATGTAGGCAGTGCCAGGATCATCGGCATTCGTCAGCCCGGTATGGAGCGTGTGGTGGAATTCGAGCTGGAGCATCTCAATGAGCTTGGCGATGTGTGCCATAAAGTGCTGATCATGGAGCTGATGGGGAAACACAGCAACATTATTTTCTGCGATGATAAGAATATGATCCTGGACAGCATCAAACATGTTTCCTGCAATGTCAGCTCTGTGCGTGAGGTTTTGCCCGGACGTCCCTATTTTATCCCGCAGACACAGGAAAAGCTGAATCCGCTTACTGTCACGGAAGAGGAATTTCGGGAGAAGGTCTGCAAAAAACCGATGCCGGTTTCCAAAGCCATCTATACTACACTTACCGGATTAAGTCCTGTGATGGCAGAAGAAATCTGCTTTCGCGCGTCCATCGATGGAAACGATGCTGCACAGTCCCTGGATGGGCCAGCCTGTACCCACCTGTATCATACTTTCCAGAGGATTATGGAGCAGATCAGAGAAGAAGATTTCACTCCTACCATTGTATATCGCGGGGACGAACCGGTAGAGTACGGAGTGCTGCCCTTCCAGCAGTATGGCTCAGAATATCACTTTGAAACCTTTGAAACGGTTTCCGAAATGCTGGAAAGCTATTATGCATCCCGGGATACCATTACCAGAATACGTCAGAAATCCGCAGACCTGCGCCGCATTGTCCAGACTGCGCTGGAGAGGAACCGAAAAAAACTCATACTCCAGGAAAAACAGATGAAGGATACACAGAAAAAAGACAAATATAAGGTTTACGGGGAGCTGATCAATACTTATGGCTATGGTCTTCCCGAAGGCTCCAGGTCTTTTCAGGCGCTTAATTACTATACAAACGAAGAGATTACCATCCCCCTTGACCCTACCCTGACTCCCCAGGAGAATTCCAAGAAGTATTTCGAGCGGTACGGAAAACTGAAGCGTACGGAAGAGGCCCTTACCGGACAGATTGCAGATACTCAGAGCGAAATTGAACATCTGGAGTCCATCTCCAACGCTCTGGACATTGCGCTGGAGGAAAGCGACCTTTCCCAGATCAAGGATGAGCTGACTGAGTACGGTTATATCAAAAAGCACTATTCCGGCAAAAAAGGTGCCAAAATGCAGGCAAAGTCCAAACCCTTCCATTATCTTTCCAGCGACGGCTATGATATTTATGTGGGAAAAAACAATTATCAGAATGATGAGCTGACCTTTAAGCTGGCGACAGGAAACGACTGGTGGTTCCACGCCAAAAAGATGCCCGGCTCACATGTGGTGGTAAAGACAAAGGATGGTACCCTGCCTGACCGAACCTTCGAGGAGGCCGGCAGTCTGGCAGCCTATTATTCCAAAGGCAAAACCGCACCAAAGGTGGAAATCGATTATCTTCAGAAAAAGAATGTAAAGAAGCCAGCCGGGGCAAAACCTGGATTTGTGGTGTATTATACCAACTATTCCCTGATGGCAAGCCCGGATATTTCCGGCTTACAGCTGATAAATGAGAAAAAATAAAGGAGCTTTTACATGAGTATTTTAAATGTGGAACATCTGACACACGGTTTTGGTGACAGAGCCATTTTCAACGACGTATCATTTCGACTTTTAAAGGGCGAACACATTGGCCTTGTCGGGGCAAACGGAGAAGGAAAATCAACTTTTTTCAATATCGTGACCAACAAGCTGATGCCGGACGAAGGCAAGATTGAATGGGCCAAAAATGTCCGTGTTGGTTACCTGGACCAGCATACGGCACTCACTCCCGGCATGACTATCCGGGACGTTCTGAAATCTGCCTTTTTCTGGCTTTTTGAAATGGAAGAACGCATGAACGCTATCTGTGATTCCCTGGGCAGCGCTTCTCCTGAGGAAATGGACACCCTTATGGAAGAACTCGGAACCATTCAGGATACTCTCACCATGCACGATTTCTATGTTATTGATGCAAAAGTGGAGGAAGTTGCCCGGGCTCTTGGACTTCTGGACATCGGTCTCGACCGGGATGTCACAGACTTAAGCGGCGGTCAGCGTACCAAGGTTCTACTGGGAAAACTCCTTCTGGAAAAGCCTGACATTCTTCTTTTGGACGAGCCTACCAACTACCTTGATGAAGAACATATTGCATGGTTAAAACGATATCTTCTGGATTATGAAAATGCGTTTATCCTTATTTCTCATGACATTCCGTTCCTGAACGAAGTCATTAACCTGGTATATCACATGGAAAACCAGGAATTGAACCGCTACGTAGGAAACTACGATCATTTCCAGGAGGTTTATGCAGTCAAAAAAGCTCAGCTGGAAGCCGCTTACCGGAAACAGCAGCAGGAAATCAGCGAGCTGAAGGATTTCGTAGCACGAAACAAAGCCCGCGTTGCCACCCGGAATATGGCCATGTCCCGTCAGAAAAAGCTGGATAAAATGGATGTCATCGAGCTGGCTGCGGAAAAGCCGAAGCCGGAATTTCATTTCAAACAGGGCCGCACCCCGGGCAAATATATTTTTGAGACAAAAGACCTCGTTATCGGCTATGACGAACCGCTGTCCAGACCTTTATCTCTCACTATGGAACGGGGAAATAAAATCGCCCTTGTAGGTGCCAACGGTATCGGAAAAACTACCCTTTTAAAGAGCATTCTCGGCCTGATCCCTGCTCTGAAAGGAGAATGCCAGCTTGGAGAAAACCTCCAGATCGGTTACTTTGAACAGGAGGTAAAGGGAGACAACAAAACCACCTGTATTGATGAAATCTGGGCAGAATTCCCGTCCTATACCCAGTATGAGGTACGCTCCGCCCTGGCAAAATGCGGGCTTACCACCAAGCATATTGAAAGCCAGGTCCGTGTCTTAAGCGGCGGAGAACAGGCGAAAGTCCGGCTGTGCAAGCTGGTAAACAAAGAGACCAATATCCTGCTTCTGGATGAGCCTACCAATCACCTGGATGTGGATGCCAAGGAGGCCTTAAAGCAGTCTCTGATCGAATACAAAGGAAGCATTCTTCTGATCTGCCATGAACCGGAATTTTATCAGGATGTGGTCTCACAGGTATGGGACTGCAGCAAATGGACCACAAAAATCCTGTAAGATTTCATTCTGATTTTTATGAAACGTAATTTCGCGAAACAAAACAGAGCGCCTGGAAAAACTATTCCGGACGCTCTTTGCTTACTTTTTTATTTTTTGTTTTTCGCTTTTCCAAGATATGCAGCCTTTACAGACTCATTCTCAGCCAGCTCTTTTCCGGTACCGGAAAGGGTAATGGTACCGGTCTCCATGACGTAGCCATGATGCGCTGCTGCAAGAGCCATATTCGCATTCTGCTCCACCAGGAGAATGGTTTTACCCTGACGGTTGATCTCGCGGATGATGTCAAACACACCCTTTACTACGATTGGTGCAAGACCAAGAGACGGCTCATCCATCATGATCACATCCGGACGGCTCATCAGCGCTCTGGCGATGGCGAGCATTTGCTGTTCGCCTCCGGAAAGGGTTCCGGCAAGCTGCCAGCTTCGCTCCTTCAGTCTTGGGAACAGATCGTAACACCAGTTGATGTCATCCTCCAGATTGTCTTTTCTCAGATAAGCCCCTACCTTCAGGTTTTCCAGAACCGTCAGATCTGAAAACACTCTTCTGCCCTCCGGTACAAGGGTGATTCCCTGAGAAACAATATTCTCTGCCGTTTTTCCGGCAATCTCTTTTCCATTTAACAGGATGCTTCCGGCGGAAGGCTTCACAAGTCCTACGATAGAACGGAGTGTGGAGCTTTTTCCGGCACCGTTTGCACCGATCAGCGTGACCACTTCTCCCTTCGGCACCGCAAAACTGATATTTTTCACAGCCTGGATACCGCCGTAGGATACACTTAAACCTTTTACTTCCAAAACATTACTCATCGACGGCACCTCCCAGATATGCTTCAATTACTCTCTGATTGTTCTGAATTTCTTCCGGCAGACCCTCTGCAATAGATTTACCGAAATCAAGCACGTAGATTCGGTCGGAAATCTCCATAACGAGATCCATGTGATGCTCGATCATAAAAATCGTCAGACCGAAATCATCGCGGATCTGGCCGATAAATGCGGTCAGTTCATCGGTTTCCTGCGGGTTCATACCTGCCGCAGGCTCATCCAGAAGAAGCAGCTGTGGCTTTGTCGCAAGGGCACGGGCAATCTCCAGACGTCTCTGTTTTCCATAGGGAAGAGAGGTCGCCATCTCGTCACGCAGGTCTTCAAGCCCCACGATTTCCAGAAGCTGCTCTGCTTCCTCGCGCATCTGCGCCTCCTCTTTTCCATTCAGATGAAAAGTAGCGGTAAACAGGTTGCTGGTTCGTCTCACATGCTTTGCAATCAGAATGTTTTCAAATACAGTCTGGCTCTTAAACAGTCGGATATTCTGGAACGTTCTGGCAATGCCAAGCTTTGTAATCTTATCCGGAGTAGGTGCCAGCACATGAGAATACATATCCGCATTCTGTCCCTGGTAGAGCTTCTTCATTTTTCCCTGCGGATGATTCTCGATAATCTTCTGACCATTGAAATATACCGCTCCGTTTGTAGGCGCATATACACCTGTTACCACGTTGAAAGCCGTCGTTTTTCCGGCGCCGTTTGGACCGATCAGAGAAACAATCTCGCCTTTGTCTACTACAATGTTCATATTGTCAACTGCAACCACGCCGCCAAACTGCATGGTTACATTTTCAACCTTCAGTACATGATCACTCATTGGAGCCGCCTCCTTTTACTGCTTTTTTCTTTCTGGATTTCCCCGTAAAGAAGTCGCAGATCCTCTGCACGGAAAATTCCCTGGTTCCCATAATACCCTGTCTGAAGAACAGTACGATGATCATAATAATGATGGAGAATACGACCTTACGGAAACCGGAACGAAGGAGCGGAACATGGAAGTCTCCGATATAAGTGTCGTTGTCCAGGAAACGAAGCAGCCACTCGGAACAGGTGATAAACAGGAAGGAACTGATACAGCTTCCTGTCACGGAACCGATACCGCCGATTACCACGATCAGAAGGATCTCATATGTCATGGCGGATTTGAACATGGATGCCTGTATCGTAGTCTGATACATTGCCAGCAGCGCGCCGGAAATACCGGCAAAGAAAGAGCTGACAGTGAATGCGATCCGTTTGTGATGGGCGAGATTGATGCCCATGGCTTCCGCGGCCACCTCATCATCGCGGATAGCCTTAAACGCACGTCCGTATGTGGAATTGATCAGCATCACGATGATGGCGATACAGATACCGGAAACCACAAACGGGAAAATTACGCTCTTAAAGGTTGGATAGCTTCTGAGAAGGTTGGATCCATTTGTAAGCGGTCCAAGCTTATCCCACTGGAATACGGCACGTATGATCTCCGCAAAACCAAGAGTTGCGATTGCAAGGTAATCACTTTTCAGGCGAAGTACCGGAAGACCGATCAGGTAGGCAAAAATCGCTGCCACGATACCGGCTGCCACGAGCGCAGCAGCCACCGGCACAGTAAACTGTACGATACCGCCGTCAAAATACTGGTAAACATTGATCCTCTGTTCTACCGGAATGGTCAGGATTCCATAGGTATAAGCACCCAGGAGCATAAATCCTGCCTGACCCAGAGAAAACAGACCGGTAAAACCATTTAACAGGTTCATGGAAACTGCTACCAGAGCATAGATTGCACCCTTTTTCAGCACAGTAAAGATCATGGCAGTCGGTGCCATCACATGCTCCATTATGTATAAAACAAGCAAAAGCCCGGCAATGAGGGCAACGTTTATGATGGTTTCTTTTTTCTTAGACATAACATTCCCTCCTTTTCAGACTTTGTCAGTTGCTTTTTCACCAAACAGACCGGTTGGTTTTGCAATCAGAATGACAATC
Organism: Blautia sp.; assembly: GCA_022764275.1. GTDB lineage: Bacteria > Bacillota > Clostridia > Lachnospirales > Lachnospiraceae > Blautia_A. The sequence continues at coordinate 22,857 of JALERH010000172.1, forward strand.
AGAAGAGCAAAGGTGAATGCGTCGGAGAACGTCGTAAGGCCCATGCCCTTGATGATATTTTCACAGATACCGATGATAAATGCACCAATTACAGCTCCCGGGATGGAACCGATACCGCCGAATACTGCCGCAACGAAAGCCTTCAGACCCGGCATTGCACCAGATGTAGGTACCACGCCTGTATAGTTGGAAAAATACAGAAGGCTGGCTACTGCTGCCAGGAAGGAGCCGATGATAAAGGTCATGCTGATGACGGAATTGATCTTGATTCCCATAAGCTGCGAAGTCTCAAAATCCTTGGAAGCAGCTCTCATTGCCATACCGATCTTTGTGTGCTTGATCAGGATAACAAGCGCGATCACAAGAACAATGGTAAGCACAGGAGTGATCACTGTTACACGTTTTGTGGTAGCACCAAATACCTGGATGGTATCACTGATCCATGGGATAGAAGGATACTGCTGGGCAAGACCGCCTGTGATATAAAGTGCCAAGTTCTGAAGCAGATAGGATACGCCAATCGCAGAGATCATAATTGACATTCTGGGTGCCTGACGAAGAGGCTTATACGCTACACGTTCTACCAAAAAACCTATAACAACGGTTGCGACAAGTACGATAGGAATCGCAACATAAACCGGCAGAGAAGCCGATAAATAAACCATAATCAGGCCCGCGACCATAAAAATATCACCGTGGGCAAAGTTGATCAAACGTAATATACCGTAAACCATGGTATATCCGATGGCTATCAGAGCATACTGACCGCCTACGGAAATACCCGCTAAAAGATACGGCAGATTTCTACTGAACCATTCCATAGGAATCCTCCCTTATTTTTAAAATCAGAAAGCGGGACAATTACTTCCCGCCCTTTTCTCTACGCGACTTTTCCGGATTGCACATGGCTCTCCGGAAAAATCGCTGTATTTATTCTGTTTTTAATGTTTTATTTTACACCCTGCTCTCCAACAAAATCCCATGCTCCGGTTTCTGTGTTGGCAGTTTTTACATATGCGGTATCTCTGATCGCATCGCCGTTTTCATCGTCAAACTCAACCTTACCGCAAACGCCCTCATAAGTTACATCCCAGAGTGCTTCGTTTACTTTTGCCGGGTCTGGGGAGCCAGCTGCCTTTAATGCCTCCAGTGCTACATAGTAAGCGTCAAAGCCCATTGCGGAAACTGCTGCGATGGTATCGTCACCACCATTGTTTGCTTTTGCTGTGGAATCGGAATTTACGTATTCCTTCATACCTTCGTCAAATTCCGGATTACCGCCTTCCTGATAGAAGGTTGTAACATAAATCTGAACGTCTTTGCCTTTGGCTGCATTTAAGATAACGTTGGAATCCCAGGTATCGCCTGCCAGAAGAGGCATCTCCATACCCTGTGCTGCTGCCTGTTCAATGATCAGTGCTGCTGCTTCTGTGGATACAGGAGCAAAGAATACGTCTGCTTCTGCATTTTTCGCGGATGTAATGTAAGAAGTAAAATCACTGTTTCCATCCGGGAAAGTCTCCTCAACAACTTCACCGCCAAGTTCCTCAAATGCTTTCTTGAAGTAATGTCCAAGACCTGCGCTGTAGTCATCACCCAGTTTTGTCAGGATGTATGCTTTCTTTGCTTCAAAGTTATCCTGTGCAAAGTTTGCAAGGACAGTACCTTGGAACGGATCCAGGAAGCAGATACGGAAGTAATGGGTATTTCCCTGGGTTACCTGCGGGTTTGTACAGGTTACGCCCATTGCCGGAACACCGCCATCCTTGAAAATATCGGATGCTGCGATGGATACACCGGAGCCATAGGAACCAAGTACGATGGATACGCCGTCACTTACCAGTGTGGAAGCTGCGGATGGTCCTTTATCTGTAGAAGATTCGTTATCCACAATATCAAGCTCTACGTTGTATTCTGTACCGTCAATCTCAACGGTTGGAGTCAGGCTGTTCGCATACTGAATACCAAGAGTCTCCTGTTTTCCACCTGCGCCGTTATCACCGGATGCCGGCTCGTAAACACCGATCTTAACAGTATCGGCTGCAAATGCAGATGCTGCGGTTCCAACCACTGTTGCAGCAGCAATCGCTGCTGTCATTAAAACAGATAATGCTTTTTTCTTCATAGTCATATCTCCTCCTTGTGTTTCTATCCTGAGGACAAGTGTCTTTGTCGCTCACACATTGTGGAAATTATAGCACGCTTTTCTGCTTTAATCAATAAAAATTTTATACTTTTTTTATTTTTTTTGATCGTCTTCCGCTTCCGTTTCCGTTGGTTCGGTCTCTTCTGTTTCTACAGCTGCCTGCGCATCCCCTTCTTCTCCTTTGAGGGAAACCACCGTGCAGGCAGGATCACCTTCATTATAGGCTATGGTTATCGTATCTCCTTCATGGTATTTTATAATGCCGAGGAAATCCGTAATCGGTACATCAAAGATCAGATTCTTCTGGTTTTCCAGGACAATATAAAAATGCGTATTTCCGTCAATGACACCCTGTACCATACGCTCTATTTTGCCGGTGATGGTTTTTGTATTCTCATCTGCCAGTGTCGCACTGGTTCCGGTTATCATCTTCAGGTATGTCTTCTGGCAGGCAGAAACCGTATCACCGATGGCAACATTCTGGTATTTCTGTACATTGACCATGGCATATTTTTTCACCAGGCCCGCATTATCCTTCAGTGCAAGGAAATAAGTGGGTTCTCCTGATATGTTCAGAAGCAGCGGGAAGGTCGCCCGGTACCCCAGATTCTGTACCTGTCCTTCTGCCGAATCCATGGCAGAATATTCTTCTGCTCCGGGAATCTCATAATATTTTGTCTCTTTTGTACGCTGGTTCATAAGCACAAAACCGACATTGGAACGGTCACCGCTCACAGAGGTCACACCGGTATAAACCCATACATCATCGTTGATTGCCAGGTAATTGTAGCCATCTGTTGTTTTCAGACAGCCTTTCTGTCCCAGGATACTGTTAAAATATCCGTTTTTCAGAGTGCCGTGGTAATCATAAAGCTGAACCAGAAGATCTGCAGGATAAACACGGTCTACCCAGGTCGGACAGTCCGCTACCTTATAATCCGTACATTCTCCTGTAATCGCGTTGCAAAGCACGACTCTTCCGATCGTCTGTCCGCCGAAAAGGCCGATGCTGTATTTTTTTACCGGGCAGATCCAGTAAGGTGTTCCTTCCTCATCCAGCTCAAAGCTCAGCTGGTCAAAGATATAGGTAGGATAATGAAAACGCAGATGGCGGTAGATATAGCGGTTAAAATACTCGGATTCCGAATATCTGATGCCCTCACTCAGCTTGACAAGCTCTGTATTCTGGGTAGCCATATCAATGGTAATATATGCCGGGATCCCTTCCCGCATATTGGTAAACCATTTTACAGGGCTTGCATAAACCAGAGGAGTCACACGTACCGGACGTCCTTTGTAATTGATCTGAGAATAAAGATCACTGACCTCAAACTGAGAGACCATGTCCACCATGCTTCCCATTTTACGGTTTCCCAGAAGCTGTGCGGAATCTTTGTCCAGAAGCGGAATCTGATCAAAGCTGATCTGCTCGATATCTTCTGTAAAGTTTCCGGTTTCCGGCTCAATGAGCTTCTGATATTTTTTTGCATTGATGATTGGGGATGAAAGGATCGATCCCGCAATATAAACGATCACAAGCAAAACGATGGCGCAGATTCCGATTTTCAAAATCCTGCTCTCTTTTATCTCGGACACAGAACGGATCCGGCGGGTTCCATAAATCAGTAAAATCAGGATCATTACCATCAGGATAAATCCCCAGAATCCGCTGGAATGAATGTTAATGGCCGGAATGGTGACATAATAATAGGCTGCTGCAATGACCAGTGCCGCGATCACAGCAAACAGTTTTCCCTTCTTTCTTTTCATTGTCTCTACCTCTTTACATTTTTTTAATATCAGATTGAAAAAACAGATGGCAGAGAATCCTCATCTCTATCTCAGATTCTCTGCCATTTTTCTCATTTTGTATCGAAGTCTGCCTGATTATTCTTCAGTGCTGTCAAGCTTGCTTGCTCTTGCCTCGATTTCCTTCTGCTGGATATCGCTCGGAGCCTGCTCATAGCGCGCAAATTCATAGGAAAAATCGCCGCTTCCGCCTGTTGCAGAACGAAGATCTGTAGAATATCCGTAGATTTCCAGAAGCGGAACATCAGCCTCAATGATGGTATTTCCATTGTGGTCAGGATTCATACCCAGAACACGGCCACGACGTTTGTTCAGATCGCCCATAACATCACCGGTGTATTTATCCGGAACTGTAACCTTCATGGAAACGATCGGCTCTAACAATACCGGAGAAGCATCCATAAAGCCTTTCTTAAATGCCAGAATGGTAGCCATCTTAAATGCCATCTCAGAGGAGTCTACCGGATGGTAGGAGCCATCATACAGAGTAGCTTTCACACCAACAACCGGGTATGCAGCCAGAGGTCCCTTCTGAACGCATTCCTGCAGACCTTTTTCTACTGCCGGGAAGTAGTTCTTCGGAACGGCACCGCCTACTACAACCTGCTCAAATTCGTATGGGGTCTCCAGATCACCGGATGGCTCGAAACGCATCTTAACATGACCATACTGTCCATGACCGCCTGATTGTTTCTTATGTTTGCCTTCCACGTCGGAATTCTTGCGGATGGTCTCACGGAACGGAACCTTTGGTTTGCAAAGCTCCACACCTACTTTATAACGCTCTTTCAGCATGCTGACAACGATGTCCAGATGCTGGTCACCCATACCATAAAGGAGACTCTGGCGGTTTGCTCCGTCGTTTACGACGCGGATCGTCTTATCCTCACTCATGATCTTTGCAAGGGCCTGGGAAATCTTATCCTCATCGCCCTTGTTAATTGCCTTATATCTCTTATAAGTATAAGGTGTGGACAGGACTGCCTTCGGATAAAGAATCGGAGCTGCCTTGGTTGCAAGGCTGTCACCGGTCTGAACGCTTACAAGTTTTGCAATGGCACCGATATCACCAGCATGAAGCTCCGGAACCTCGATCGGTTTGGAACCTTCCAGGATATAAAGCTTATTCAGACGCTCTTCTGTTCCCTTCTCTACGTTCAGCAGAGCGTCATCGGATTTGATAACACCGGAGCATACTTTGATGAGAGAATATTTTCCAAGGAACGGATCCACGATGGATTTCCATACATATGCAGATTTCGCTTTTGCAAAATCATAGTTTGCTTCAAATATCTCATTTGTCTTCTGGGAAATACCATTGCAGGGACGTTTGTCCGGGCTTGGGAAGTATCCGCAGATATCATCCAGCAGGTTGGAAACGCCGCGAAGGTTCACCGGTGAACCCATGCATACCGGCACGATACTTGCTTCCTGTACATTCGTAGCCAGTGCAGCGGAAACCTCTGTCACAGAGAACTCGTCTCCTTCAAAATAACGATCCATGAATTCCTCGCTGGTCTCTGCTACGGATTCCATCAGGATTTCATGATATTTTTCCAGATACTCATTCAGGTATTCCGGAATCTCGCATTCTTCCTTCATACCTTTGTCGATATATTTTCTTCCGGCCTGTTTTACAACGTTAACATAGCCGACAAATTTTCCATCTTCACGGATTGGGAAATGAAGAGGCGCAATCTTCTTTCCATAAAGTTCGGTCAGCTGTTCCACGACCTTACGATAGCTGACATCATCCACATCCATATCTGTTACGAAAATCATACGCGGAAGTTTATACTTCTCGCAGAGATTCCATGCCTTCTGAGTACCAACCTGAACGCCGGCTTTTCCGGAAACAACAATGATTGCTGCATCTGCCGCGCTGACAGCTTCCTCCACTTCACCCACAAAATCAAAGTACCCCGGTGTGTCCAGAATGTTTATCTTATTTTTCTGCCACGGAACCGGAATCACGGACGTAGTGATGGAAAAGTGTCTTTTGATTTCTTCTTTATCATAATCGCTGACAGTGTTGCCATCTTCTACTCTGCCCAGACGGCTGGTCATACCTGCCAGATATGCCATTGCCTCTGCCAAAGTTGTCTTTCCAGCCCCACCGTGACCTAATAGGACTACATTTCTAATTCGGTCAGTTCTAAAAACGTCCATATGTAATACCTCCCTGTTTGTCTAATATGTCCATATTCTACTAAATTTTTATTTAACTTTCAAGTATTTTATATAATTTTAACAACCTTTTTTGAAAAAAATATAGGGTTTTTTTAGCATTTTCACTTGTAATTGACTTTTTCCGTCAAAACTCTTACAATATTATCATGTTTTTACTATAATATTATTACAAAATTGAAATCGCGAAAGGATGCATTACCAGACATGAAGACCATTGGTTTTATCGGTCTCGGTCTGATCGGCGGCTCAATTGCCAAAGCCATCCGGAAATTTCATCCGGATTACCATCTTCTGGCCTATGATCAGAACCGGGATACTCTCGCCGCTGCAGTTGGCAGCAATATCATTGATGGAGTCTGCGAGGACAAGGATAGCCGTTTCGGAACCTGCGATTACGTATTTCTTTGTGCTCCTGTGGAATTTAATATAGAGTATCTTTCTTTTTTAAAGGAAATACGTCAGTCAAACTGCATCATTACAGATGTGGGAAGTGTGAAAGGAATTATCCACGAACAGGTGGATGCCCTTGACATGAATGACTGTTTTATCGGCGGCCATCCCATGGCCGGCTCGGAGAAATCCGGTTTCGATCACTCTCACGACAGATTGATTGAGAATGCATACTATATTCTCACTCCTGGCGGCGAGATTCCGCTGGATCGGCTTACGGATTTCACAGAGCTTGTAAGCTCCCTGGGTGCCATTCCCATGGTTCTTACTGCTGATGAGCATGATTTTATTACGGCAGGGGTAAGCCATCTGCCCCATATCATTGCATCCGCGCTGGTGAATCTTGTAAAAAATCTGGATAACGATGCAGAGTATATGAAAACGATTGCAGCCGGAGGTTTCCGTGATATTACACGGATCGCATCCTCTTCCCCTGTCATGTGGCAGCAGATCTGCCTGGAAAATAACAAAAATATTTCCAATGTACTGGATGACTATATCCGTATGCTCATTCAGATCCGCTGTGCCATTGACAACCAGGATCCGGATTATATTTATCACATGTTTGCCAGCTCCAGGGATTATCGTGATTCCATCGATGTAGTGGATAACGGTGCAATCCGCAAGTCCCACGTGCTGTATCTGGATATTGCGGACGAAGCCGGTGCCATTGCCACCTGCTCCACCATCCTTGCCATGGAGAAAATCAGCATTAAAAATATTGGCATCATCCATAACCGTGAGTTCGAGGAAGGCGTGCTGAAGATTGAATTTTACGAGGAAAATGCCATGAAGGAGGGGGCTGCTCTCCTGAGAAAACGAAATTACATTGTATATGAACGGTAGGTAGACTTTATTATGGAAATCAGAAAAATGACAGGCTTACATGGTGAACTGACGGTTCCGGGAGACAAATCCATCTCCCACAGAGCAGTCATGTTCGGCTCTCTTGCAAAAGGAACCACGCGAATCACTCATTTTCTGGAAGGGGCTGACTGCCTTTCCACCATTTCCTGCTTCCGTAAAATGGGAATTGATATTGAAAAAACAGACGGGGAAGTGCTTGTCCACGGAAAAGGACTTCACGGCCTTTCAGCGCCATCGGAAATTCTGGATGTGGGCAACAGCGGAACGACAACGCGTCTGATCTCCGGTATCCTCGCAGGACAGGATTTTGACTGTGAACTGAACGGAGATGCTTCCATCCAGTCCCGCCCCATGAAGCGGATCATGACCCCGCTCTCTTTGATGGGGGCTGACATTGAAAGTATAAAAGGCAACGGCTGTGCTCCTCTTCGCATCCGCGGAAAAAAGCTCCATGCTGCTCACTATAATTCTCCGGTAGCTTCCGCCCAGGTAAAATCCTGTGTACTGCTTGCCGGGATGTATGCGGACGGTATTACCAGCGTGACGGAACCTGTTCTTTCCCGAAATCACACAGAGCTGATGCTGAATTATTTCGGAGCCCATGTAAATAGTATAGACACCACGGCTTCCATTGAGCCGGAACCATTCCTGGAAGCCCGCGATATCACCGTACCGGGAGATATCTCTTCGGCCGCTTACTTTATCGCTGCAGGACTTCTCACATCTGGAAGTGAAATTCTGCTGAAAAATGTTGGCATTAACCCTACACGTGATGGAATGCTCCGTATCTGTAAAGCGATGGGCGCGGACATCACTTTGCTGAACGTAAATGATGACGGAGAGCCTACTGCGGACCTTCTGGTACGCACCAGCACTTTACATGGAACCACCATTGGCGGCTCCGTGATTCCGGCACTCATTGACGAAATCCCAATGCTTGCCGTTATGGCTGCATTTGCAGATGGAACCACCATCATCAAAGATGCCGCGGAGCTGAAAGTAAAAGAATCTGACCGTATCGCTGTCATGGTGGAAAATCTGAGCCGCATGGGCGCGGACATTACAGCAACGGATGACGGCATGATCATTCACGGCGGACGACCGCTGCACGGTGCAGAAATCGATTCCCACCTGGATCACAGAATCGCCATGTCCTTTGCCGTAGCCGGCACGATTGTGGACGGTCCTCTCTCCATTCTTGGCGGAGACTGTGTCAATATCTCTTATCCGGACTTTTACAGTGATTTATATAAGCTTGGTGAATAATACCTGAGCTTCTGAAGAATTAGTACAAGTTGATATACAAATCATGGGGTATTCGTCATGAAAGCAAATAATTTCGTAAAAAAATACTTTTGGCTGCCATTTTACTGACGGCGCTTTTACTAATCCTTGGAGGAAGTGCGCAAAGGAAGCTTTACAGTTTATACCAGTATCAATCTGGGTATTTTCATCCTTCTTTCCGGAATATGGATTCTTACGGATTCCCAGACTCTGACTGTTTTTACCAGAGAATATGGCGGGTTTCTGGACAGGAACAGCATTGTCTTTGTTTCCTTTATATGCTTTATGCTTTTGCCCATTGTATTCATTGGTTTTCTGCATAATATTGCACCGACCAGTCCCAGACATCTTGTTCTGGAGATCAGGCACAGGAGAATCTTGCAGTAAATGAAACTGTCTGTTATATTGTACTTGATGTGAACGGATTAAAAAAAGTCAACGATACGCTGGGACATCATTATGGAGATGATCTGATCTGCCGTGCATCCCGTGTGGTAAAGGAAGTTTTCTCTTCCTTAGGTACCTGCTACCGCATGAATCTCAGCCATCCTCTCCAGAGATTCCAGCATCCCGTCATCTTCCACATCAGTCAGATCCATTTCTATTTTTGTATCGTCCGTAAGCTCTGTCAGCGCATCGTAAAGCGCTGACAGACTTTTTAGTTTCCGGGATTTTCTCAAGGAAAAATGGGCTCTTCGATAAAATATTATTTAAAAACTTCTTATTTCTTTTGCCAGGCTAAAAGGAATAATCTCTCCCGCATTCGTCTCCTTATATGCCTTTTCTTCATGCATATAATCTACAATGTCCTTCGCCTTATAATTTTTGAATTTCTCAATCACCTTATCCAGAATAGCCTTTTCTCTATCACATAATATAGAATAATCCATTCCAACAGTCGGATAAACATGAAGCATCGTATCATAGTTATAGCTCATCTCTTCTATAATGTTGAGATTTTCAAGATTCATTAAACTATAATGTCCTATAGGCAAGGCTCCCATTGGTTCATGTCTATAAACCATACCTGTCATGGCAATTCCATTCTCAATAAATGACAGAACATCCGAATACCACAGCATTTTCATCAGCTTTACCTTGAATAAGTTTGATACTTTCTCCGCAATGTAGGAAATCATTGCCTCTATTTTATCAATATTCAAAACCGTAAAACCATTTGAATCAGACGGTTCTTCAAAATTAGCATACTCACCTTCAAAGGTTTGGCGTGTCAAATATTCCTTTCCGTATGAGTCAAGTTTATCAACTATTTTTGACCTTATTTCCATTCTCTTCATTGGAGTAAATTTATCCGCGTTCTTTTTCAGGAATTCCAATGCCTGAAGCGGATTGTCTTTAATCAGGCGAAGCATGGTATCATACGCCTCATCTTGAATCGCTTTACTCTCATAACGAGAAATAGTAGCTTCTCCCCACCCCAGAAGTTTTGCTAAATCGACCTGGGATAGTCCATAGCTTTCTCTTATCTCTACTATCTCATAAGATGTAAGCAAGCCTTTCTTAACTCGGTATGCATTTCTGGCATTTAAAAGATTCTCATTGGTCATAGCTCCCGTTTCAAATTCATTCTCATCTTCGTCAGCATTGGCACAAAAATAAAACCTCTCCTCGTAGGTTACTTCTTCCCCCTTTATTACAATTGAAGTAAAACGTTTTCTTTCTTCAACTTCATGTGCCCTGTCGCATAATGGACAATTCATATGAACCTTTCTTAATAATGCGTTGGCCTCCATTTTTCTTACCTCCTTTACAATTCCATTATGCGTAAGGAAATGACATTTTTTCCTTCGCATAGTGGAACGACACGCATAATACATGTCTCTGTTGATCTCCTTTAATTTTTAACTTCACATATACAAGCTTACTATTTATATCCTTCCCAAAAACAAATAATAATGGCGGATTCAAATCGTCTTTATCTATTTTGGTTTCAGAGTATTCTGCTACGGTAAGTTCTTTCAGCCGTTCTACTACATCTTCTGTATCGTAATCAAGATCCAATAAAGTATATGGTGTTGAATATTTTTGATCTTCACCCTGTTTCTTTTTGCTAATCAAAATAATATCTGTATCTACCTCAAAATCTGCATTCTCCAGTATCGACTTTAATTCATCCAGAAAAGCAATGACTTCTCTCTTTTTCGATTGTGTACTAAGGAAAATTATAACCACCTCCGTACATATTTACTATCAATTGATAGTATACTCGTTAATTGATAGTTTGTCAAGTTGGGTATAAAATCAACAAAATTTGTGATTGAGGAAAAAATTCAGCAAATTTTCCATTTTTATAAAAAATCAACGAATATTTTCGTCATATCGGGGAATTTTATTTCCGTAGAAATTTTTACTTTCCTTATCCATTAAAATGTCGTATAATAGCATTGTAAATGATAAAAATTTAACAATCAATAGCCGCACGGCCAGGATTCAACGAAAGGAGCATACAATCATGAAGATCTTATTTTATGGCACCAAAAACTATGACCAGCAGTTTTTTGACAAGCTTTTGCCTGATTATCCGGGAATTGAAATCAAATTCATCGAGGCAAATATTCACGAAGATACCGCATCCCTTGCAAAGGGTTATGAAGCCATCTGTGCTTTTGTAAATGCTGATCTTTGCACCCAGGTCATCGAAGAGCTGAATCGCCAGGGTGTGAAGCTTATTCTCATGCGCTGTGCCGGATATAATAATGTAGACCTGGAAACGGCTCACAAATATGGCATGAAGGTACTGCGTGTACCGGGATATTCTCCGGAAGCCGTTGCTGAGCACGCCATGGCACTTGTTCTGACTGCAAACCGCCACACGCACAAGGCTTATATCAAATGCCGTGAGAACAACTTTGCATTAAACGGCCTTATGGGCGTCAACCTTTACCAGAAAACCGCCGGCATCATTGGCACCGGAAAGATCGGCCAGGCTATGGCGCGTATCTGCCAGGGTTTTGGAATGAAAGTTATCGCATATGATCTTTTCCCGAATAAGAACCTTGATTTCCTGGAGTATGTATCTCTGGATGAGCTTCTTGCCACAAGTGATCTGATCAGCCTTCACTGCCCGCTGACAGACGAGACAAAGCATCTGATCAATGCTTCCACGATTGCGAAAATGAAAGATGGTGTAATTCTGGTGAATACCTCCCGCGGCGGTCTGATCAAAACAGAAGACCTCATCGCAGGTATCCGTGATCATAAATTCTTTGCGGTAGGTCTGGATGTTTACGAGGAGGAGACAGATTACGTATACGAAGATATGTCGGAGCGTATCATGCAGACTTCTCTGATTCAGCGTCTTCTCTCCTTCCCGAATGTAACCATGACTTCCCACCAGGGATTCTTTACAGAGGAAGCGCTTACCAACATCGCGGAAACAACACTTGGAAATGCATATGCCTTCATGAATGGTGAAGAACTGAAAAATGAAGTAATTTCCTGATTACTTTTATAAAAAATGCAGGATAAAATCCTCTGACGGGGCCTATATGAAATTTTAGAGTTCCCAGGCCCCGTTTGCATCTCAAATCCGTGAAAATACACAGTTTTATAGGGCAAATTTTCTCTATACTGAAAAAATTGCTTCTGAGACCCCGTTTTTAAGTATTTCCGGGATCTGGGGAAGCAATTTTTTTGTATGGATACTTTTGATATTGGAATTAAAAACTATTCCTCATACATTTTTCTCAGAAGCGCAATCTCTCTCGCCCAGCCTTCGTCATCGTTCGGCGTTTCCAGGATAAATGGCCTGCCTTCCAGCGCAGGATGACGCACAACACGCACCAGTGCATCCAGCCCGATCTGTCCCTCTCCTATCTTTGCATGGCGGTCTTTGTGGCTTCCCAGTCCGTTCTGGCTGTCATTCAGATGAATGGCCTTCAGATTGGAAAGTCCGATGCAGCGGTCGAATTCTTCCAGAACACCGTCCAGATCATTCACAATATCGTATCCCCCATCCCACACATGACAGGTATCCAGACAAACTCCTATTTTGTCTTTCTTCTCCACAAGATCCATGATGGCTTGGATCTCCTCAAATTTTCCACCTACCTCAGAACCCTTTCCGGCCATGGTCTCCAGAAGCACTGTAGTCGTCTGCTCATCCGTCAGTACATCATTCAGAATTTCTGCAATTTTTTCAATGCCGGTTTCCATTCCCTGTCCTACATGGCTGCCGGGATGAAAATTATAATAATTTCCCGGCGTCGCTTCCATACGCCGCAGGTCATCTGCCATGGTCTCTCTGGCAAACACACGAAGGTTTTCCTTTGCCGCACATGCATTCAGTGTATAAGGCGCGTGCGCCACGATTTTTCCGAAATGCTGTTCTCCGGCAATCTCCAGATATTTTTTAACATCTTCTGGATCAATTTCCTTTGCATTGCCGCCCCTGGGATTTCTGGTAAAAAATGCAAAAGTATTTCCGCCGTTTTTCACCATCTGACGTCCCATTGCCGCATAACCTTTGGAAGATGTTGTATGATTTCCGATATATAACATATAATCTGTTCCTTTCTGCTTTCGTAGACTTGCTTTAAAATTATATCAAAAATATTTCCGCATGAAAAGAGATATCTGTTGACGTAAGATGGAATTATCCATATACTTGAAAGGAGATAAGAAGGAGGAAATTATAGAATTATGAAAGAAAGAGAAAAATTTTCATCCCGGCTCGGGTTCATTCTGATTTCTGCCGGATGTGCCATTGGAATCGGAAATGTATGGCGTTTTCCATATATCACCGGCCAGTATGGAGGTGCCGCATTCGTATTACTATATCTGTTGTTTCTTATTATTCTGGGTCTTCCCATCATGGTAATGGAATTTGCTGTGGGACGCGCCAGCAGACGCTCCGCTGCAAAGAGCTTCCACGTTCTGGAACCGAAAGGAACCAGATGGCATCTGTACAGCTATGGCGCCATGCTTGGAAATTATCTGCTCATGATGTTTTACACCACAGTCGGCGGTTGGATGCTTGCCTACTTTTTCAAAATGGCTGACGGAACCTTTACGGGACTCGAACCGGACGCTGTTGGAAATGTTTTTGGGGAAATGCTGCAAAGTCCCGGAGAAATGACCTTCTGGATGGTTGTGGTAACCGTTCTTGGATTTGGTATCTGCAGCATGGGACTTCAAAAGGGAGTAGAGCGCATCACCAAAGTCATGATGGTCTGCCTTCTGTCCATTATGGTGGTTCTTTGTATCAAAAGTCTGACACTGCCAAACGCTGTGGAGGGACTCAGATTTTATCTTCTCCCGGACTTTGAACGCCTGAAGCAAAATGGACTGGCACAGGGAATTTATGCAGCTATGGGCCAGGCATTTTTTACACTGAGTCTTGGCATCGGAGCTCTCGCTATTTTCGGCAGCTACATAGATAAAAACCGCAGACTCACAGGGGAAGCCATCCAGATAGCGGTTCTGGACACATTTGTGGCATTGATGGCGGGACTTATTATCTTCCCGGCATGTTTTTCCTTTGGCGTGGACCAGAGCCAGGGTGTAGGACTTGTTTTCGTGACACTTCCAAATGTGTTTAATCAGATGGCAGGTGGACGTTTCTGGGGCGCATTATTCTTCATTTTTATGACATTTGCTGCTCTCTCCACCATCATCGCTGTATTCGAAAATATTTTAAGCTTTGCCATGGATTTATGGGGATGGAGCCGTAAAAAGGCTGTTATCATCAACGGAATTGCCCTGTTGCTGCTCTCTATGCCCTGTGTGCTTGGCTTTAACGTATGGAGCGGCTTTCAGCCATTCGGCGCCGGCAGCAACATTCAGGATCTGGAGGATTTCATCATTTCCAACAATCTTCTGCCTCTGGGCAGCCTCGTGTACCTTCTTTTTTGCGTCAGCCGTTATGGATGGGGATGGGACAAATTTATCAAAGAGGCGGACACCGGAGAGGGAATCCGTTTTCCAAAATGGTCAAGAGCATATGTTACTTATGTTTTGCCGCTCATCGTGATTCTCATATTTATCATGGGATATTACGACAAATTTTTCAAATGATTTTATTCCTCTGAATTTTGAAATAATTATATACCCTTGAAAAAGGAAGGAGTATTCCATGTCCGGAAAAAGAAAGAAAAAAATTTACAAAAAGTCCCGGTATTATCGCCAGCAGCAGCTGAAAAGACGGATTTTGCTGATTGCTTTTTCCATTGTCGCTGTTCTGCTCATAATACTCGGCATTCGTTCCTGTTCTTCCAAAAAGAAAGCTCAGGAAGCAGGCTCTTCCTCTGTACAGAACGATGTTTTGACGGAAGAGGGAACACAATCAGCAAATACATCCTCTCAGGAAGAGGATGGCTCTGAAGCAGACGATGCCGCCACTCAAGATGACAAAGTCGAAAAAGACCCTGATACAGCAGCCCTTCCGGAGGAACCTGTTACACTCACCGTAAGCGTGGTAGGTGACTGCACCCTGGGAACCGACGAAAATTTTGACTACAGTTCCAGCCTGAACGCGTATTTTGAAAATTACGGAAAAGAATATTTCCTTCAAAATGTGAAAAGCATATTTGAAGCTGATGATCTGACCATCGCCAATATGGAAGGAACACTGACCGATTCCACGGACCGTGCGGACAAGCAGTTCGCCTTTAAAGCACCGGCCTCCTTTGCAGGAATTCTTTCCAGCGGATCTGTGGAGGCCGTAAATATGGCAAATAATCACAGCCAGGACTATGGTACTCAGAGTTTCAATGATACGCTTTCCAATCTGGATAAGGAAGGAATCGTTCATTTCGGCTATGACGAGACAGCCGTCATGGAGATAAAAGGAGTTAAGGTAGGGCTCGTTGGCATTTATGAGCTGTATGACCACCTGGAACGAACGCAGCAGCTAAAAGACAACATCGCAAAGGTGAAATCCGAGGGTGCTCAGCTTGTCATTGTAATCTTCCACTGGGGAAATGAAAAGGAAACCGTCCCGGATTCCAATCAGATGACACTGGGACGTCTGGCTATAGATGAGGGAGCCGACCTGGTATGCGGCCACCATCCCCATGTTCTTCAGGGTATTGAGTCATACAAAGGGAAAAATATCGTCTACAGCCTCGGCAATTTCTGTTTCGGCGGAAACAGCGCCCCAAGCGATATGGACACCATGATCTTCCAGCAGACCTTTACCATTTCGAAGGATGGCGTTCAGGCGGACAATGTTACCAATATCATCCCCTGTTTCATCTCCTCTGAGTACGGTTACAATAATTATCAGCCAACCCCTGCCCAGGGAGATGAAAAGACCCGTATCATGGAAAAAATCCAGGAGCGCAGCTCCTGGATCGATACAGCCGAATCGTAAAACTAAAGAATAAGCATGGCATCCCCAAAGGAGAAGAATCGATACTTCTCCTTCACTGCCTCTTCATAGGCTTTCATAATATTTTCTTTTCCTGCAAGGGCAGAAACCAGCATAAGCAATGTGGATTCCGGAAGATGGAAATTGGTGATGAGTCCATCAATCATCTTAAACCGGTAACCCGGATAGATGAAAATGTCCGTCCATCCGCTTGTGGCTTTTAAAATACCATCTTCTCCGGTCGCGGATTCCAGGGTACGGCAGCTTGTCGTACCCACGGAGATCACGCGGCCGCCATTTTTTTTCGTATCGTTAATGAGTTTTGCCTGCTCCTCTTCCACAACGTAAAATTCCGAATGCATGTGATGGTTTTCCACGTCATCCACCTTTACCGGCCGGAAGGTGCCAAGCCCCACATGAAGGGTCACATGAGCGATAGAAACGCCTTTTGCCCTGACCTCCTGCAGAAGCTCCTTTGTGAAGTGAAGCCCTGCTGTAGGAGCTGCCGCAGAGCCTTCGTTTTTTGCATAAACCGTCTGGTAGCGGTTTTTATCTTTTAATTTATGGGTAATGTAAGGCGGCAGGGGCATTTCTCCCAGTTTGTCCAGGATTTCTTCAAAAATCCCGTCATAATGAAACTGAATCAGACGGTTTCCTTCCTCCACCACATCAATGATCTCACCCTTTAAAATTCCATCACCAAATGTGATTTTTGCGCCGGGGCGTGCTTTTTTTCCGGGCTTTACCAGACACTCCCAGACGTCGTTTTCCTTTCTTTTTAAAAGAAGTATTTCAATCACAGCGCCCGTATCTTCCTTATGCCCATAAAGTCTGGCCGGAATTACCTTTGTATCATTGATAACAAGACAATCCCCCGGATTCAGATACTCCAGAATATCCCGAAAATGCCTGTGCTCGATACTCCCGTCCTCCAGAGAGAGATGCATAAGCCTCGAGGAGCTCCTGTCCTCCAGAGGATCCTGGGCGATCAATTCCTGTGGGAGATCATAATAAAAATCTGATGTTTTCATAATCGTTACTTTCCTTCTTCCTCTTTCCATTGCTTTTTCAGCTGGCGGACAAAATTCCATTCTTTATTTGTCAGGTCTGCCCCTTTCAGAAGGTCCGGCCTGCGTTTCGCCGTACGGATGATGGACTGTTCTCTCCGCCATTTTTCAATATTGGCATGATGTCCGGACATGAGAACCTCCGGAACCTTTTTCCCATGCCATTCTTCCGGCCGGCTGTACTGAGGATATTCCAGGAGATTTCCCGCAAAGGATTCTGTCTCACCGGATTCCTGATTGCTCAAAACCCCGGGAACCATTCTGGAGATAGAATCCATCATCACCATAGCAGGAAGCTCTCCGCCTGTGAGTACATAGTCCCCGATGGAAACATAATCCGTCACGATTTCCTCCAGGACACGCTCATCAATTCCTTCGTAATGTCCGCATAAAAAGACCAGATCCTCTTCTTTTGCCATTTCCCGTGCCATTCCCTGATGAAAAACGGTTCCCTGCGGGGTCAGATATACCACACGCGGTTTCCTTCCGATTCGCTCTGCCACTGACTGATAAGCAAGATATACCGGTTCTGCCTGCATCAGCATCCCTGCTCCGCCCCCGTACGTATAATCATCTACCTTCTGATGTTTGTTAAACGCATAATCGCGGATATTGATGGCTTCCACCGAAAGCAGCCCGCCTGCAATGGCCCGCCCGATAATGCTGGTATTCATGCCGGACTGGATCATTTCCGGAAATAATGTCAATACATGGAAATTCATCTATAAAAGTCCTTTCATCAGGTGTATCGTCATGGCATTTTTTTCTATATCTACATCCATAATGCAGTCATGGATAGCTGGAAGAAGTACTTCCTTCCCCTCCTCTGTTTCAACCACGTAAACGTCATTGGCTCCTGTTTCCATGACATCCTTCAGGCTTCCGAAGCGTGTACCGTCTTCCAGAAGAACATCCATGCCGATCAGGTCACCGATATAATATTCGTCTTCGTCAAGCTCCTGGGCTTCCTCACGGGGAACCCACAGTTCTTTTCCTTTGTATTTCTCAATATCGTTGATATTGTCTATGCCTTCGAATTTCAGAATCACAAGATTCTTAAAGAATTTTACATTCTGAATCGTAAGCTCCCTTTTCTCTCTGCCTGTATCCAGAATCACATATTCAAGCTCCATAAAACGCTCTGCATCTGTAGTGGGAAAAACCTTTACTTCCCCCCTGACGCCATGTGTTGTGGTGATAACGCCTACCTTTAATAAATCTTCCATGCCCGATACTCCTTAAGGTTTTCAATATACGATGTCAAAAAAGTTAAAAACAGGAGCCATGTCTCCACAGCTCCTGAATGATGCCTACTTTCGCATGCAGTATTTCATTGCAGAATATCTACAATCACTTTTTTGCTGCTTTTGGAAGAAGCCGCTTTTACTACGGTACGAATTGCCTTGGCAATCCTACCCTGACGTCCGATGACCTTACCCATATCGGAAGGTCCTACCTTTAATTCGATGACAATGGCATCGTCCTTTTCAGTCTCGGTAACGACTACTTCATCCGGATTTTCAACAAGAGATTTTGCAATTACTTCTACTAATTCTTTCATCACATACCTCCCTGACTTGTCCCTCATGGACGTCACAGAAATACCAAATCTGGTAATTCTTATTTCTCGATTCCGGCTTCTTTGAAGATTTTTGCAACAATTTCTGTAGGCTGTGCGCCTGCTGCGAGCCATTTTTTAGCTGCTTCCTCATCTACCTTGTAGAAGCTTGGCTCCAGGTTCGGATCATAGGTACCGATCTCTTCGATACATCTTCCGTCACGTTTGCAGCGGGAATCTGCAACTACGATTCTATAGAAAGGTGCTTTCTTCTGTCCCATTCTTCTTAATCTGATCTTTACTGCCATTTTTGTTTTCCTCCAATTTTAAAATGTTCTTTTAATTTTTATATTTTTTATGTTAAAAAGGAAGCCTGAAGCCGCCTATTTTACCACCTTTTTTACCGCCCATCATGCCGGGCATCTGCTTCATCATTTTCTTGCTCTGTTCAAACTGCTTTACCAGACGATTGACTTCTGTAACATCCACACCGGCGCCTCTGGCAATCCTGTTCTTTCTGGATATATTCAGGATGTTCGGGTTGCTTCTCTCCTGGGGTGTCATGGAAAGGATGATGGACTTGGTTCTGCTCATGGCACTCTCATCGATCATGCCTTCGATGTCCTTCATCTTGCTGCCCATTCCCGGAAGCATATTCAGAACACTGGAAATACCGCCCATCTTATTCATCTGGTCAAGGCTGGTCAGATAATCGTTAAAGTCAAAATCCATTTTCTTTAACTTCTTGGACATTTCCTGTGCTTTTTCCTGATCCACGGCTGCCTCAGCCTTTTCAATCAGGCTCATCACATCGCCCATGCCCAGGATTCTGGATGCCATCCTCTGCGGATAAAACTGCTCCAGATCAGAGAGCTTCTCTCCCATACCTACGTACAGGATTGGCTTGCCTGTCACCGCTTTGATGGAAAGTGCGGCACCACCTCTGGTATCACCATCCATCTTTGTGAGGATCACTCCGTCAATGCCTACCTTTTCAGTAAAGGTCTTTGCAACGTTTACTGCATCCTGACCGGTCATGGCATCCACTACAAGGACAGTTGCGTCTACATTTACATTTGCTTTGATGTCTGCAAGCTCCTGCATCATGTTCTCATCAATATGCAGACGACCTGCCGTATCAATGATGACGACATTCTGCTGATTTGCCTTCGCATGCTCAATGGAAGCCTTTGCAATGTCCACCGGACTCTGTTTGTCCCCCATGGAAAAAACTTCCACACCCTGCCTCTCACCATTTACCTGAAGCTGCGTGATAGCGGCCGGACGGTATACGTCACAGGCTACCAGCAAGGGGCGTTTTCCTTTTGACTTCAGCTTACCTGCAAGTTTGGCTGCTGTAGTGGTCTTACCTGCACCCTGCAGACCTGCCATCATAAGGACAGTCAAATCGTTTCCTGGCTTTATGGGAAGCTCTGTAGTGTCACTGCCCATCAGATTCACCAGTTCATCATTTACGATCTTAATAACCATCTGTCCGGGATTCAGACCGTTCATGACATCCTGTCCGACTGCCCGCTCCTGAACGGATTTGGTGAACTGCTTCACGACCTTGAAATTAACGTCAGCTTCCAGAAGAGCCATCTTGACTTCCTTCAGAGCAATCTTTACATCCTCCTCGGTCAGCCTTCCCTTGCTTCTAAGCTTCTTAAACACATTCTGTAATTTTTCTGTCAAGCTTTCAAATGCCATCTATCATAACTCCTCTAAAATCACATTGGAAATCGCCGCAATTTCATCGGCGTGACTCTCAGCTGCAAGCTCGTGAATACGCTGCACCTGCTTACGGATATTTAAAAACTTCTCTACCAGATGAAGCTTCTCCTCGTAATCGGAAAGAGCCTTATCACAGCGTTTGATCATATCATGTACGCCCTGACGGCTGATTCCCAGATCCTCTGCAACCTCGCTCAGGGAACAATCTTCCAGGACGACGTCCTCGTACACCTGCTGCTGTCTGGTTGTCAGAAGCTCTCCGTAAAAATCATATAACAATGCGCGTTCTACAAACTTCTCCATGTGTAATCACCTTGGCTATCATATCGTATTTTGTCATCACTGTCAAGTGTTTTTTCTTGACAGTTTAATTTTTTATTTTTCCTTTTTATATTTCCTGACAGTTTAATCCAATTTGATTCCGATATCCATGCTGCCGCTGCGAAAGCCTTCCAGATCAAGGGTCACATAAGGACATCCCACCTTTTTCAGATGATCCATGATTTCTCTGCGGTGCTCCACCACATTCAGAATGGATTCCGCGTCTACTTCCAGTCTCAGGATATCGCCGTGAACCCTGACACGGACATTTTTCAGTCCCATGGCTCTTAAAGTCTCTTCCGCTGTATCAATCCGTTTCAAAAGTTCCAGATCAATTTCAGCTCCATATGGAAGTCTTGTCGCCATGCATGGCGCCGAGGGACGGTCAGCCACTGGGATTTTATATTCTTCTGCAAGAGCGCGCACTTCCGCCTTTGTCATATGGCAATCTGCCAGAGGACTTTTTACCCCAAGCTCACGCACTGCTGCAAGTCCCGGACGATACACATGAAGGTCATCCTCATTGCTTCCCTCCAGCATCAGAGAAATTCCTTTCTCCTTTGCAAAAGTAAGCATTCTGGAAAAAATAGCTTTTTTACACAGATAGCAGCGATTTACCGGATTATTGCGGATTTCGGGAACGGCCAGTTCGTCCATGGTAATGACCACATGCTCTGCAGTTGTCCCACTCAGAACTTTTTTTGCGATTTCCAGGTCTGCCTTCGGATGGAGTATGGTATCCATTGTAAGAGCATAAACTTTTTTTCCAGTGCTTTTCGCCGCCTCGCATGCCATCACAAGAACAAGGCTGGAATCCACGCCTCCGGAAAAGGCGACACACATGTCCTCAGAAGCGCACTGTGCAAATATTGATTTTAAATTTTCTTTTTTTGCTTTGCTGATATTCATATTCTTCACCCCGGATATCTTACCATAATTTCCTTGCCAATTCCACACGAAAAAGGTATTATTAGGTAGAGTAACCGGACGGATTTACAGACCGGAACTTTTATATTCTATCTTTGGAGGTATGAATCAAATGGAAAAAGCAAAAGTATATTATACGAATATGCGTACTGGTTTTAACAACAATCTTCTTGACAAACTGGCCCGCCTGATCAAAACTGCCGGCATCGGCAATATTGATTTTGACGGAAAATACACCGCAATTAAGATTCATTTCGGAGAGCCGGGTAACCTGGCTTACCTTCGTCCCAATTATGCAAAGGTCGTAGCCGATGTGGTCAAAGAGCTTGGCGGCAAACCTTATCTCACAGACTGCAATACGCTGTATGTGGGAGGCCGTAAAAATGCTCTGGATCATATAGATACTGCTTACACAAACGGATTTTCTCCCTTTTCCACAGGGTGCCATGTCCTGATCGGTGACGGGCTGAAGGGAACTGACGAGGTATATGTTCCGGTAGAAGGCGGCGAATACATAAAAGAAGCGAAAATCGGACGTGCCATTATGGATGCGGATGTGTTTATTTCCCTTACCCATTTCAAGGGCCATGAAGCAACCGGATTTGGCGGTACTCTGAAAAATATTGGTATGGGCTGTGGTTCCCGCGCAGGGAAGATGGAAATGCACAGTGCCGGAAAACCCCATATCGACCGTGATCTCTGTATCGGCTGTCACCGTTGTGAAAAAATCTGCGCACACGGCGCACCTTTCTTCACAGATAAGAAAGCAAACATCGACCATGACAAATGCGTAGGCTGCGGCAGATGCATCGGAGTCTGTCCAAAGGATGCCGTACTTCCGGCTTCCGATGAATCCAACGACGTTCTGAACTGTAAAATTGCAGAATACTCCAAAGCAGTTATCGACGGTCGTCCGAATTTCCACATCAGTCTCGTTATTGATGTATCTCCGTACTGTGACTGCCATGCGGAAAACGATGCAGCCATTGTACCGGATGTAGGATTCTTTGCCTCCTTTGACCCGGTTGCTCTGGATGTGGCATGTGCCGATGCCGTAAATGCACAGCCGGTCATCGCCAATACGGTGCTGGCTGAGTCCGACCATGAAGGACATGATCACTTTGGCGCTGTTTCCCCGGATACCAACTGGCATTCCTGCATTGAACATGCGAAGAAGATTGGACTGGGGACGGATGAGTATGAATTGATTGAAGTTCGGTAAGTCAATTACGCACGCCCCGGAGGCGCTTTCCCATTTGGGGACGGCTTCGAGAATCAGGAGCATCTAAGGCGCCGGAAATTCACGTTGCCCGGCACCTAAGATGATCCGATTCTCTGCAGATTGCCCCCAAATGGGAAGCGCCTCCTGGGCTGTGTATTGACTTCCTCACACATCCCCCCATATAGTTGGAGACATACCTTAATATTTTCTTCTGTCCTACAGAAATTGTTTCAGTTTGGGCATATGCGGAGGGCAATTCTTCCTCAGGCCCAATATCATGGGAATTCTTATGAAAATATAAGAATTTTGCCTGCAATTTTCTCTATGTCGGTATAAAATACTCCCCAGACCCAGAATTTTGCGTTTTTCTGGGTCTGGGGACAAATTTTGTTTGCTGTAGATACAAAAGACATCTAAAATGCCCTGTTTTACCGTAAAATCCCAGGAAATTTTCTCCAGCGAGGTATCTTTTTTCATATATGCCCAAAAGTGTTTCGAACAGCAGCAACTGTTCTTACCTTTCTCTTCTCTCTATGCCGCGTTCCCGGTAGAATCGTCTTTTTTCCTCATACATCTCTTTTTCCGCATTTTTGATAAGGGTGTCCATATCAATGGAACTACAGGTCTGAGTCGCATGTCCGACAGAGATGTGATAATTTTCTTTTTCTACAGAATGTATGACTGCATTCATTTTTTTCTCTATCTCTTCTGATGCTGCATCTGTGATAAATACTACAAATTCGTCTCCGCCTATGCGGTAAGTATCCTTTTTCCCGAATTGCGCCTGCAGAACCGAAGCGATGTATTTCAGCATGATATCTCCGGCTTCATGACCTTTGGTGTTGTTAAGCTCATGAAGACCATTTACGTCAATATAAATGCTGGTAAGAGTTTTTCTGCACAGTGACGGATATTCTTTCATACTCATCTCAAAAGAATTTCTGTTCCGAACCCCTGTGAGCATATCCATTTCGCTTAAGGTGATGGCCTGTTGTTCATAAAGATATCTCTGACATTTTACGCTCATCATATAAGAGCTGACAATAGCGCTTATGGTTCCGAAAACTACTGCGTCTGTAATATCTACCAGGAGTACAGAGCCTTCCTTGACACAGCATGCCATGATGACAAAAACGGTCAGATGACAAAAAATACTCGCAATCATTCTGATGGGTTTGTCCGTAAAAAGAAGCGGAACCGTAAGAAGCAGTGCAATAAAAACCACTGTCTGCTCGTCTGAATCCGAGAATGCGCCCATCATAATTCCAAAAACGAACATGGCACTCATAAAAACATGAATCAGGATCTGGATATGGCACTGTTTCGCAATTCCAAATACAGTACACGAAAAAATACAACCGGAAAACACAGCGAAGCAGGCATAAATCCAGCGATATTCATCCAGACCGGAAATCCGCAGAGAAACCAGGAACATTATCGCCAGAAATACCGTTGCGATTGCGGAAAACATGATCAGGTTCTTTCGATTGCTTTCCCTGATTTCCTCCCTGATCTGGTCATATTCTGTTCTGCTCACTCCACCGTATAGCAGAAATTTCTTCCATGAGTCCATAAATTTTTTCATGGTATTCCTCTTACAGGCTTGCTCTGATCACTTTTGGCCTGCATCCTTCATCTTCCAAAGCTTTTACAATCTGATTCTTGTGATCTGTTCCGAATGCCTCCATGGTAATCTTAAGTTCCACGGCTGCATTACGGTTGGTGCTGACAAACTGATTGTGATCCAGTTTGATGACATTACCCTGGTTATCCGCAATAATAGATGCCACACGTACCAGCTCGCCGGGCTTGTCCGGAATCAGAACAGAAACCGTAAAGATTCTGTCACGCTGAATAAGTCCATGCTGTACCACAGAAGACATGGTGATCACATCCATGTTTCCGCCGCTCAGAATGGAAACCACTTTTTTATTCTTAAAATCAAGATGGCGAAGTGCTGCAACGGTCAGAAGTCCGGAATTCTCCACGATCATCTTATGGTTCTCTACCATATCCAGAAATGCTACGATCAGTTCATCATCCTCTACGGTGATGATTCCATCGAGGTTTTCCTGGATATAAGGGAAAATCTTTTCGCCCGGACGCTGTACTGCGGTACCATCTGCAATGGTATTGACATGTGGAAGGGTCACAACCTCTCCCTTGGCCAGAGAAGCCTTCATGCAGGCTGCTCCTGCCGGCTCCACGCCGATTACTTTAATATGAGGATTCAGAAGCTTCGCAAGAGTGGAAACACCGGTTGCCAGACCGCCGCCGCCAATGGGAACCAGAATATAATCCACAAGCGGAAGTTCCTGAATGATCTCCATTGCGATAGTCCCCTGTCCTGTCGCAACAGCAGGATCATCAAATGGATGAATAAAGGTATATTCCTTCTCTTCTGCCAGTTTCAGGGCATAGGCACAGGCTTCATCATAAACATCCCCGTGAAGGATTACCTCTGCACCATAACTCTTGGTACGTTCCACTTTAATGAGCGGAGTGGTATTCGGCATTACAATAACAGCCTTTGCCTTATACTTCTGTGCCGCATAAGCCACACCCTGGGCATGATTTCCGGCAGAAGCCGTAATCAGTCCCCTGTCTCTCTCCTCCTGGGACAGGGTGCTGATCTTATAATAGGCGCCGCGTACCTTATAAGCTCCGGTACGCTGCATATTTTCCGGTTTAAAGTATACCTTGTTCCCTGTCAAATCAGAAAAATAGCTGCTTTTGATCAGCTTTGTCTCCTGTGTGACTTTTTTTACGATTTCCGATGCTTCCTCGAAACTCTCTAATGTCAGCATTTCGTTTCCTCCTCGATGTCAAATAAAGCATTTACAAATGAATTGGCGTCAAATTTCTGGAGATCGTCAATACTCTCGCCTACGCCAATATATTTTACCGGAATATCCAGCTCAGACTGAATTGCCACCGCAATACCACCCTTTGCGGTTCCATCCAGTTTGGTAAGAATGATACCGTTTACCTTTGCAACTTCGGCAAATTCTTTTGCCTGCACCATTGCATTCTGCCCTGTGGTTCCGTCCAGAACCACCAGAGTCTCCAGATATGCTTCCGGATATTCTTTTTCCAGGATCCGATAGATTTTTCGCAGTTCTTCCATCAGATTCTTCTTGTTATGGAGCCTTCCTGCTGTATCGCAGATCAGAACATCCGCATTCCTTGCCTTGGCGGCTGCCACAGCATCATATACCACAGATGCAGGATCTGCCCCGGACTGCCCGCCGATTATGTCTACACCGGCGCGGTTTGCCCACTGTGTCAGCTGTTCCCCTGCTGCCGCGCGGAACGTATCCGCAGCTGCCAGAATGACCTTTTTTCCCTGATCCTTTAATTTGCCTGCAAGCTTACCTACAGAAGTGGTCTTTCCCACACCATTTACTCCGATGACAAGAATCACGGATTTGCGGTTTTCAAACTCATATTCCGTGCTGTCCACATACATCTGCTCTTTGATGCTGTTGATCAGAAGCTGCTTGCATTCTGCAGGATCCTTAATATGTTTTTCCGCAACCTGCTCCTTCAGTTTTTCCAGAATGGAGGTGGTGGCATTAATTCCGATGTCTCCCATGATCAGGATTTCCTCCAGTTCCTCATAAAAGTCATCGTCAATACTGGAATAGCTGCTGAAAAGAGAATCAAATCCCGCTACGATATTGTCTCTTGTCTTTGTAAGTCCGCTTACCAGCCGTTTAAAAAAACCTTTCTTTTCCTCTGCCATCGCTTTCTCCTCCTTTACTGTGTCAACTGATTTTCTACCAGGTCTACGGAAACCAGAGTGGACACGCCTTTTTCCTGCATGGTGATACCGTATAATCTGTCTGCTGCATTCATGGTACCGCGTCTATGTGTTATTATAATAAACTGTGTGTTTTTCGTCAACTTCTGAAGATATCCGGCAAAACGTCCTACGTTGGAATCATCCAGTGCTGCCTCAATCTCGTCAAGTAGACAGAATGGAGACGGCTTTAAGTTCTGAATGGCGAACAGAAGGGCAATTGCTGTCAGCGCTTTCTCTCCACCGGAAAGCTGCATCATATTCTGCAGCTTCTTTCCGGGCGGCTGGGAAATGATCCGGATACCTGCCTCCAGGATATCTACGTCCTCCTCCAGCTCCAGAGTACCTTTTCCGCCGCCAAAGAGCTCACGAAAGGCCTTGTCAAATTCTCTCTGAATATCCTTAAATTTCTCGGAAAACTGACGTCTCATCCCCTCGTCCAGTTCCTTAATGATCGTTTCCAGCTGTGCTTCCGCTGTTTTCAGATCCTCATATTGGCCGGACAAAAACGTATGACGTTCGGAAAGCTCCTTGTATTCCTGGATTGCATTGACATTGACAGAACCAAGCTTTCGTATCTCATCCTTTAACTGGTTGATCTGCTTCTTCATATCTTTAATATCTGTCAGTTCTGCCCTTCGGTATTGCAGGGCATTGTTCGGCGTAATCTCATATTCCTCCCACATATAGGAAATCTGGGCCTCCCGGTTCTCCTCCAGCTTGTCAATCTGACTTTTCAGACGGAAGCATTCCTTATCCAAAAGGGAAATCTGCCCTGACAGCTCATCACGCTTCTCAAAGAAAGCTTTATGGCGTGCATTTTTCTCATCTTTTTCCTTCTGCCAGGTTTCCATCTGACCTTTTGAAGCTGTTTCTTCAGACGCATACCCCTCAATAGCCATATTCAGTGAATCTATGCTTTCTTTTTTCTGCTCTATCTCCTGTCCACCCTTTTCCAGTATTTCATGGATGTCTGACTTCTCCTGCCCGAGTGTTTCCATCTCAGAAAGAAGTCTGGCAAGATTTTCAGAAGCGAAGCTTTCTTTTTGCTCCGCTGTGGTCGCTTCCAGACGGAGAGCTTCCAGTTTCCTGGAAACCTCAAGCTCGTCATTTTTCCACTCCTCAAGTTCCTTCTGCCTTGTTTCAATAAAGGTCTGCAGCTCCTCTTCATCCTTTTTAGATGCCTCCAGTTCCTCTTCAATCTTATCGTGATCCTCCCTGGCCTCTTCCACCTGACGGCGAATGTCTCCCTGGTCACGCTGAATACGGGTATAGCCTTCCTGTACTTCCTTCGCTTTTTCTTCCAGCTGGGAAATGTTCATCTTTGCCGTATTCTGGGCAATGTACTGCTGGCGAAGCTTTTCCTGGAAATCAGCGATGGCATCACGCATCACGTTTCGTCTGCTGCGGTTCTCATCGATTGCCTTCTGCATGTCTTCCATATCTTTTCTGAGAGCCCTGACACTGGATTCCAGCTCCTCGATCTCACGGCGCCTTCCCAGGAGATTGCTGTTATTTTTAAACGCACCACCGGTCATGGAACCACCCGGACTTAACAATTCTCCGTCTGTGGTAACCATCCGCAGACTGTAACGGTATTTTCTGGCAATTGCAATGGCATGATCCATATTATCCACTACCAGGACTCTGCCCAGAAGATATCTGGCCAGTCCTCTGTACTCTTCTTCCGTCGTCACCAGATCACTGGCAATCCCGATCACTCCCGGTTCCCGGAGGGCATCCTTCTGGCCAAAATCTCCTCTGCCGTTAATGCTGTTCAGCGGCAGAAAGGTTGCCCGGCCAAAACGGTTCTTTTTCAGAAACTCAATCATTCGTTTGGCCGTCTGTTCATTGTCTGTCACAATATTCTGAATACTCCCTCCCAGGGCTGTCTCAATTGCAATCTCATATTCTTTGTTTACCTGGATCAGATCCGCCACGACGCCCCGGATTCCAGGCACGCGGTCTTTCTGCTCCATGACTCTCCGGATGCTGTTTCCGTAGCCGTCATAACGCTCTGTCAGATTTTTCAGAGATTCCAGACGGGACTCCTCACGGTGGTATGCTGTCTGACCGATTTCCATCTGGGAGTTCTGCTTTTTCAGCTCCTCCGTAATCTTATGTACCTCGGCGTCCAGCCGTTCACACTCGGCATTCATGCTGTCGATCATGGCAGTAATGGCTTCGTATTCCACTTTCGCTTTTTTCATGACAGACTGCTGTTCGGCTTCCTCAGTTTTCAGGTGAAGGATTCTCTGGCTGATCTCCGCTTTCCGGATTCCAATCTGCTCCATGAGGGTATCAAAACGCTGTGCTTTTCCTTTTGTATTGGCACGGGAATTGAGAAGCTCGATGATCTCGTTCTTTCCGTTCTCCACTGCCTCCGTACAGTCCAGAATCTCTGCCTGGATATTTTTTAAATGCTCTTCCTCGGTTTTCAGTTTTTTGCGTGCTTCCAGAAGTGTCGCATGAAGCCCGGATTTTTCCTGTTCCTGCTCTTCACAGGATTTCCGGTGTTTTTCCAGATCCTCCTCAATGGTCTTAAGGCGGCTCCGATAGTGCTCCTCATTCTGGAGTCCGGCGGAAATCTGTTCCGCAAGTACCTTGATCTCACCGTCAAGCTGCTGCCTGCGAAGTGCCTTATTCTGCATATCCTCCCGCAGGGTATCCATCTTCTGATTCAGCTCGTCCAGTTCCTGATCCAGGCGATCATATTCTACTTTTGTCAGGTCATAAGCTTCCTGAGTTTCGGAAAGCTGAGCCTTTGCCGTTTCATTTTTTTCTCCCAGCTCTTCAAGCTGACGGCTGCTCTGTTCATTTTCCACCAGGAACATATTGACATCCAGTTCCCGCAGGGTATCTCTTTTGGAAAGATAGATTTTCGCAGTCTCAGACTGGCGCTCCAATGGTCCCAGCTGTCTTGTCAGCTCACTTAAAATATCGGTAACACGAACAAGATTCTGCTGCTCCTCTTCCAGTTTTTTGATGGTCGTATTTTTTCTTCGCTTGAATTTTACGATTCCCGCAGCTTCATCAAAAAGCTCACGGCGCTCTTCCGGTTTTCCGCTCAGGATTTTGTCAATCTGTCCCTGTCCGATGATGGAATATCCTTCCTTACCGATACCCGTGTCGTAGAACATCTCATTGATATCTTTCAGACGGCAGGCACTTCCATTGATCAGGTATTCACTCTCCCCGGAACGGTAAAGGCGTCTTGTCACCGTCACTTCGTTAAAATCCACCGGAAGCTTGTGATCACTGTTGTCCAGGGTAATTGCAACGGAAGCGAAGCTTAAGGGCTTTCTGGTTTCTGTGCCGGAAAAAATAACGTCCTGCATGTTTCCGCCTCGAAGCTGCTTGGCACTCTGCTCTCCCAGAACCCATCGTACCGCATCTGCTACATTGCTTTTTCCACTGCCGTTTGGTCCCACGATACCGGTAATGCCGTTATGAAATTCAAAATTTATTTTCTGGGCAAATGATTTAAACCCGTGTACCTCAATGTTTTTTAAATACATAGTTTTGAATCCTTACCGTTACCCTTTCAATTTTCGGATTGCCATATAGGCTGCCGCCTGCTCTGCAGCTTTTTTGGTATGACCGGTACCGCTTCCCATTTCCTGACCATTTACCAGCACATTCACGGTAAAGCTCTTGTTATGATCCGGTCCTTCCTCTTTGATCAGACGGTATTCCACCGACTGGCAGACTTTTTCCTGGACAATTTCCTGCAGGATGGTCTTGCTATCATAAAAGAGCTGTTTGTGCTCCATGTCATTCAGAATAAAATTCAGCACAAACTCCTTTGCACTAGCAAAACCACCGTCCAGATAGATGGCTCCCAAAAGCGCTTCCGTAGCGTCTGACACGATAGAGTCACGATTTCTTCCGCCTGTCATATCTTCGCCCTTTCCCAGAAGCAGATATTTCGGAAGCTCAAACTCCCTTGCACAATAGGCAAGACTTGGTTCGCAAACAAGACTGGCACGTTTTTTCGTCAGCTCTCCCTCCGGAATCTGTGGATACTTTTTGTAGAGAAAATCGCTGCTGATCAGCTCCAGCACAGCATCTCCCAGAAACTCCAGACGCTCATTACATCCTGTTTTTCCCAGCTTCTTTTCATTGGCATAAGAACTGTGGGTCATCGCCTGTGTGAGCAGATGACGGTTTTGAAAATGATACCCGATACGCTCCTCCAATGCCTCCAACTGTTTTTCCATTTTACTTTTCCCTCCTATACACGACAGGGTGCTGGCAAACAGCACCCTGCAAATGCTTCTCTTATTCTGCCTTTTCTTCTTTCGGGGAGGCTTCCTCGCCGATACGCTCTGCAATCTTTTCGTTGATCTTTTCCTGCTTAAACTGAACACACTGGAAAATCGCATGCTTTATCTCAATGGCTTTTGCACTGCCGTGTGTCTTGACCACAAGGCCTTTCAGTCCCAGAAGCGGAGCACCGCCATACTCACTGGCGTCGAAAGCCTTTAAGGTTTCTTTCATCGCCGGTTTCACCAGAAGGGCTCCCACTTTGCTGCGGGTAGTTGCCATCATTCCGGCTTTCAGCATTTTGACAAGAGTCGAACCAAGACCCTCATATAATTTCAGGATCACGTTTCCCACGAATGCCTCGCAGACTACTACATCCGCATAACCTGCCGGGATATCCCTTGCTTCAATGCTTCCAATAAAATTGATGCTCTTACACTCCTTCAGAAGCGGGAAGGTTTCTTTTACCAGAGCATTCCCCTTTTCTTCTTCCGCGCCATTGTTCACAATGGCTACACGCGGATTTTTGACTCCGACCACATTTTCCATGTAAATGGAACCCATCTTTGCAAACTGTACCAGATGGGATGGTCTGGCATCCACGTTTGCCCCGCAGTCGATCAGAAGAGAGACACCCTTTTCTGTGGGAATCAGCGGAGCAAGAGGCGGACGCTCCACACCTTTACTCCTGCCCACCAGTACCTGTCCGCCTACAAGAATGGCACCGGTACTGCCGGATGAAACAAATGCATCTGCTTCCTGTTTTTTTACCATATTCAGGCCTACCACAATGGAAGAATCCTTCTTTTTCCGGATAGCCATAACCGGAGCCTCAGCCGTTTCGATCACTTCTGTGGTGTTCACCACCTGGATTCTTTCTTTGGGGTAATTCTGATATTTTTTCAGTTCTTCTTCAATGACATCCTGCTTTCCTGTTAAGATCACAAGAATGTCGCTTCTTTCCATAACGGCGTCCACCGCGCCCTTCACTGGCTCTGTCGGGGCATTGTCGCCGCCCATGGCGTCTACTACTACTCTAACTGTTTCTGCCATATTTTCCTCCTGTGCCGCCTATATCGCGGCCTCTTTAAAGGGTTATCATAAAATAACCCCTATTTTGTATCATACTAAAAAACGGTATGAAAAGTCAATAGAATACGCTATTTTTCCCACCCAATGGGTGTCTGGTTATTACTATTCATGGCTTAGCCGAATAAGCTTTTTCAATAGTCATCTATTGAATGGGTGTTCCACAGGAGTGTGGCACCCATTCTTTCATAGAATACCTATCAGAAAATCCTCAGCGGGGTCTATGCAGAATTTTTTCGCCCCCAGATCCCATTTTCCACAAAAATGAGGGAAAAATCACAACTTTTCATGCCAAATTTTCTCTATACAGAAAAATCATCTTCTGAGACCCCGCTTTTTAAGATCTCCGGGGTCTGAGAACACAATTTTTCCGTATAGATACTTTTTGCATACTAGTTTGCCGTCTTTTACTTGAATTTCCTGGTAAATGGGCTCTGTCTATGAATTTTTTCTGCATAGACCCAGGGTTGCTTATTTTCCGGCAACCCTTTCAATGGCTCAACATTGAAAATGCTCATTCGGCTAAGCCGTCCGCCGGATTTGACACGACATCATGCAATTATTTTCTATTTAAAATAGCTCTCATCCAATGGAAGCGCAATCTTCTTCCCGTCCAGGACAGCCTCCACCAGTTCATCGCCCTCGTAGCTGAGCTTTAATGAAAAGAAGGGCGCACCATCCCGAAGCAGTTTCAGGAAAATATAGTCTCCTATCCAGAGATTCAGCTTCCCGATTTCCTTTTTCGGGACCCACTCCAGAGTGCCCTCATCACACTCCTTCAGCGTACCGGTAAAACCGTCTGCCGTGTACAGGCACATATATTCCGTTCCATAGCCTTCCTGGGTAAAAGTCACGATTCCGCGAAAGCGCCAGTCGGTAAGCGTCAGTCCTGTTTCTTCCATTGCTTCTCTGAGGAGACACTCTTCCGGACTCTCCCCTTTCTCCAAATGTCCGCCGATTCCAATCCACTTGTCTTTGTTCACATCGTTCTTTTTGGAAATCCGGTGGAGCATCAGATAGGAATCGTCTTTTTCAATATAACAAAGCGTAGTTAAAGGACTTTTCATTTGCATCCCGTCTCCTTCCTGTAGTATCAGGCTATTTCCGGCTCTTTTCCGCTTCAATTCGCTCCGCCAGGTCGTTTAAGTATACCCAGCGATCCATTTTTTCTTCCAGCAGCTGCTCGGCTGTTTCCTTTTCCTCCATGATCTGCCGAAGCTTCATGGAGTTCGTGGCATTGGCCAGGATATCATCATCCAGTTTTGCAATTTTTTCTTCCAGAGAGGCAATCTCGTCGTCAATGGTCTCAAATTCCCTCTGTTCCTTATAGGTAAATTTCAGTTTCTCCGGACGGTTCTGTTTCCAGTCTTTGGAAGAAGTTTTCTTTCCTACACCTTCTGCTTCCTGTGTTCCTGCATTTTTCCTGTTTCCGCCGCCCGCCGGAACATCCACACCGTTTCCGGACTCTTTTGCTTTTTTTGCCAGAGCATAATCCGTATAACCGCCTTCATACTGAACCAGCTTTCCCTCTTCCTCAAACGCAAAGATGCGGTCCACCACATCGTCCAGAAAATAGCGGTCATGGGATACTGCAATGACGATTCCGGAAAAGGACGAAAGATAATCCTCCAGAATCGTAATTGTAGGAATGTCCAGGTCATTGCTGGGCTCGTCCAGAAGCAGTACGTTGGGTGCTTCCATAAGGACTTTCAGAAGATACAGTCTTCTCTTTTCCCCGCCGGAAAGCTTGGCAATGGGCGTGTACTGCATGGCAGAGTCAAACAGAAACCGCTCCAGCATCATGGATGCGCTTATTTTTCCATCTCTTGTAGGGATATATTCCGCCACATCCCGAATGTAATCGATTACTCTCTGATTGTTATCCATATCCGGAACTTCCTGGGCAAAATAACCGATCTTAATGGTCTCTCCAAGCTCTACCTCTCCAGAATCCGGTGCAAGGATTCCGGCAATCATTTTGATCAGAGTGGATTTTCCGCAGCCGTTTGGTCCGATAATTCCCAGACGCTGATTTCGAAGTACAATATAATCAAAGTCGTCTATGATGGTTCTGTCTCCATAATGCTTGCTGATATGATGGAGCTCCACCGTCTTTTTTCCCATTCTGGTTTCCACAGAATCCAGCTCCACATTCGCGTCCTGCACAGGCGCTTTCCCGTTTTTCAGATCCTCCAGACGCATGAGCCTTGCCTTCTGTTTGGTGCTTCTGGCACGGCAGCCCCGTTTGGCCCATTCCAGTTCCATCCGAAGGATGCTCTGGCGCTTTCGCTCACTGGCAAGCTCCATCTCCTCACGCTGTGCCTTCATCTCCAGAAATTCGGAGTAATTTGCCTCATAGGAATAAAGCTTTCCATGGCTGATCTCCAGAATTTTGTTGGTGACACGATCCAGAAAATAGCGGTCGTGGGTCACCATGAGAACGACACCCTTAAACCGGATCAGAAAATCCTCCAGCCAGGTTACCATCTCATTGTCCAGATGGTTGGTAGGCTCATCCAGGATCAGCACGTCTGACGGATTCACCAGAGTCCTTGCAAGCGCCACTCTTTTTTTCTGCCCTCCGGAAAGATGGGAAATCTCCTCCTCGTGTTCCGAAATTCCCAGCTTATTCAGAATATTGCGCGCCTCACTTTCCGTGCTCCAGTCCCTCTGCCATTTCCCATCGGCCACATAGTCCAGAACGTGTGCGCCATCGGGAAAATCTGGATTTTGGGGCAGGTATGTCACACGAAGGCCATTCTGGGTAATGATCTGTCCCTCGTCCGGTGTTTCCAGGCCTGCGACAATCTTCAGAAGCGTGCTTTTCCCGGTTCCGTTAATTCCAATAATTCCGATCTTATCTCCTTCATGTACCCCATATGAGATATCGTCAAATATGACTTTGTCACCAAAAATCTTGCTGACGTGTTCTATATTCAAAACATTCATCTGAATTTCTCCTCGTTTGTTCTGCTTCTTTTCTAATGTAATATCCTAACACAGAAGTCCGGTTTGTGCCAGACTTTCCTTTCTTTTATGCGCGAAAAGATGTATAATGATCATATTGGAGGTAAATACGATGAAAATACTGGAGACACCCTGGACAAAAGATGCATTGAGCGGAGATACTTTAACAGAATATCCAAGACCGGGACTGAAACGCCGGGAATGGATCAATTTAAATGGTCTGTGGAATTACATCATCACAGACAAAAGGATTCTTCCATCACAATTCTATGGAGAAACTCCTTTTCCCTATGACGGCGTCATTCGGGTGCCTTTTTCACCTGAAGCGCCTTTATCCGGTGTGGGAAGGCAGGTCATGCCGGAGGAAACCCTCTGGTATTCCCAGACTTTCCGCCTTCCTGAAAATTATTTTGATCCGGATAAAAACAGACTGCTTCTTCATTTCGGTGCCGTGGACCAGATCTGTACCGTGTACATAAACGGAAAACATGCCGGATTTCACAAAGGCGGGTATCTGCCCTTTACCCTGGATATCACAGAGTTCTCTGACGGAAAAGAGCCTCTTCGGATTCTGGTGGCTGTTAAGGATTTCAGCGACACCGCTTACCATGCCCGCGGAAAGCAGAAGCTGGAATCCGGCGGTATGTTTTACACGGCACAAAGCGGCATCTGGCAGACTGTCTGGCTGGAGGTTGTCCCAAACGCTTACATAGAAAATCTTCGCCTCACGCCGGATTACGATGCAGGCGAAATCCGTATCCGTGTAAACTGTTACGAAAAGAAAGCTGTGTATGACATTACCTGCGAAATCTTTCAGCCTCAGTTCATAGGGCCGGAGGGTATTACCGAAAAGCATCTGGAAACTCTTCTGAACCGAAAAAACCTTACGCCCCAAAAAGAATGTACGATTTCACTTCCTTCCGGTGAGAAGAAGCCATGGAGTCCCGATTCACCCTGGCTTTATCCGGTACGTATCTGCTTTGGAGAAGACGAAATTTATACGTATTTTGCCATGCGAAAATGCGATATCCAGAAAGATAAAAACGGAACACTTCGATTCTTTCTCAATAACCGCCCCTGTTTCCAGACCGGCATCCTGGATCAGGGCTACTGGCCGGATGGGCTTTACACAGCTCCCGTTGATGATGCCATGATCTACGATATCCGCACGATGAAGTCCCTTGGCTTTAACATGCTGCGAAAGCATGCAAAAATCGAGCCGGAGCGATGGTATTTTCACTGTGACCGCCTTGGAATGCTGGTATGGCAGGATATGGTAAACGGAGGAAGCAGCTATAAGGGATGGTTTGTCACTTATCTGGCTACGCTTTTTTGCTGGATGCATATCAGCGTAAAGGATTACCACCATAAGCTTCTCTCCCGGGAGTCATATGATGGACGGCAGGAATACATTGATGAAGTACGGGAAACCATAAAATCGCTGTACAATCATCCATCCATTGTGACCTGGGTTCCCTTTAACGAAGGGTGGGGGCAGTTTTCCACCAGGAAAATAACAAAACTCATCCATAGCCTTGACCCTTCCCGTCTGGTGGATTCCGCCAGCGGATGGTTTGACCAGGGCTGTGGGGACATCAGGAGCATTCATTATTATTTCCTGCGTCTCAGGCTCCCGAAGGATAAGCGTGTGCTTGCCCTTTCGGAATTCGGCGGATATTCCCGGCGCATCCCGGAGCGCAGCGCCTGTGAAACTACATATGGGTACAAACAGTTTTCTGACAGAGAAAGTCTTACCCGGGGATATGAACAGCTGATGGAAAATACTGTCCTGCCGGCAGCCCGAAATGGAGTTTCTGCTTCTGTTTACACGCAGCTCTCGGATATCGAGGAGGAGGTAAACGGAATCCTGACCTACGACCGCAAAGAAATGAAAATGAATCCTCTTGTGGTGCAGAAATGGAATGCACGCCTTAAGAAGATTCATTAAATTCATTTTATCAGAATAGCTGCATATTTTGGTGGGAGCGCGGAAAACGACGGAAATAATAGAGGATGAACAGTACTGCCGTGATACTCCAGGAAATGGGGTAACTAAGCATGATCGTATTGATTCCCGGTTTTCGCACTCCCATAGTTAAAAGCCACAGAATTCGCAGCGTACATACGCCGCCGCAGGTCAGCACCATAGGCACCAGTACTTTTCCGGCCCCCCGCAGTGCACCGGAAAGGATGCCTATTATGACATATATGGAATACGACGGAAGCAGGAAACGAATCATATGAGTACCAATCTCAATCACTGCACTGTCTGAAGTAAACAGGGCAAAAATCCTGCTTCCGAACACAAACAGAAAGCCACTGATGATAAACGCACAGAACATGGACATCGCCAGACAGATCCGAACACTTTTTCTCATCCTTTCAAATTTTCCCGCGCCATAATTCTGCCCCACGAATGTTGTGATGGAAATACCAAAGGCATTGATCACCATCCAGAAAAGGGCATCTATTTTTCCAAGAGTCCCCCATGCAGCCACCGTATCGGTTCCAAGATCGTTGACAAAAACCTGTATCAGCACATTGGAGACGCTATACATGACGGATTCCATCCCTGCCGGGATACCAATCCGTAAAAATGCCCATAATTGCCGGCTGTGCAGCCTGATCTGTGAAAGCTTTAAGCGGTAGATTTCTCTGGTATATACCAGCATCAGTACGACAAGAAGAGCGCTGATGACCTGAGATAAAACCGTGGCAAATGCAACTCCTGCAACGCCTAGTTTAAATCCCACCACCAGAACCACATCCAGGACAATGTTTAACACACAGGTGATGATCAGAACATACAGCGGTCTTCTGGAATCACCTACTGCCCGCAGGATACCGGCTCCCATATTGTAGATCAGGTTTGCGAGAATCCCCGCAAAATAAATATGCAGATACAGGACAGACTCTTCCATGACATCTGCTGGTGTTTTCATCATTTTCAGAAGCGGCTCAGCAAAAACGAATCCTGTTACACCGATCACAATCCCCGCCACGATCGAAAAAGCAAACGCTGTATGCAGGGTCAGTTTTAAGTTTTTCTCATCTTTCGCACCGTAAAACTGCGAGATAATGACAGTGGCACCTGATGACAATCCTACAAAAAAACCAATGACCACATTCGCAAGCTGGCTTGCAGAACCTCCTACGGCAGCAAGAGCCTCTTTTCCCACAAACCTGCCTACAACCACCGTATCCGCAGTATTGTATATCTGTTGAAATAGTGTCCCGAATACAATCGGAAAGAAAAAAAACAGCAATTGTTTCCAGATTACTCCTTCGGTAATCTGGTTTACAGCTGTCGTTACCTTCTGCTTCATTCCCCTCATACTCCCCTCTTAAAAATTCCTCATCCCACGGTGTATCACAAATTCCACGAAAAAACAGGCACCTCCCGTCAGGAAAGTACCTGTTCATTTGTTATCATTAGTCTTCAACTTTGATAATCTCTTTTTTGTTATAGCTTCCGCAAGCCTTGCAAACTCTGTGTGGCATCATAAGTGCGCCGCATTTGCTGCATTTTACTAAGTTCGGAGCGCTCATTTTCCAGTTCGCTCTTCTCTTATCGCGTCTTGCTTTGGAAGATTTATTCTTTGGGCAGATGGACATTGTCAGTTACACCTCCTTAAATTTACTAAATATATCACTGATAGCTGCCATGCGGGGATCTTTTGGCTCCTCCACACATCCACAGGGACCATAATTGAGGTTTTTCCCACATTGGCTGCAGATTCCTTTGCAGTCTTCTTTGCATAAAACCTTCAAAGGCCAGCTCATCAGTACCTCAAGATAGACCAGCTGGTCTACATCCA
This sequence comes from Blautia sp., assembly GCA_022764275.1. Classification (GTDB taxonomy): domain Bacteria; phylum Bacillota; class Clostridia; order Lachnospirales; family Lachnospiraceae; genus Blautia_A. The sequence goes on from JALERH010000172.1 coordinate 61,704, forward strand.
GGTCCATACCATTGAGATAGCTGCTCTCATCCAGATCATTCACACGTTCTTCATCCGTAAGCTTCATGTCAAGCTTCCTCTTTATCTGCAAAGGAATCTCCACGGAAACTTCCTCCAGACACCTGTCGCAGGGTATCCCGACTGTAATACTGCCGGCTCCCTCAAGCTCCAGAACTCTGTTTCCCGTATTCGTGATAGTGAGCTCAACCGGTTCTTTGGAAAGAATCGGAAAAGTACCTAACTGGAAGGTGATGGAATCCATCTCAAATGGCACACTTTTCTGTACACATTTTCCCTCACAGGATGAAATATCTGATAAATGTATCTGCATAATCGTCTCCTATCCACACTCAGTCAATTATACATATCAAAACAACATTTGTCAACGCTATTTTGTCCGGTTTTGGCAAATTTTTGCTCTACGCTCTAATAAGGGCACGCCGCATCCGACGCGCCCTCAATATATGCTCTGTTCTTTAAATCAGAGAAAATATTATTTCTGAACCAGTGCTACTGTATCACGGCAGATAGCAAGCTCTTCGTTTGTCGGGATAACAGCTACTTTAACCTTGGAATCCGGTGTGGAGATCACGATTTCCTCGCCGCGTTTTCCATTTGCATCTTTATCCAGAGTGATTCCCAGATAACCCAGGTAGCTGACAACCTTTTCGCGTACCAGACATGCGTTCTCGCCGATACCTGCAGTAAACACGATTGCATCTACGCCATTCATAGCTGCTACATAGCCGCCGACAAATTTAGCAATGCCGTAGCAAAGAACTTCGATTGCATTTGCAGCATCCTCATTTCCGTTCTCAGCTGCTTCGCTCAGATCACGGAAATCACTGGACAGTCCGCCGGAAAGTCCGAGAAGACCGGATTTTTTATTCAGAACATTCATAATGCCTGTGATGTCCAGGTTTTCTTTCTTTGCAATGTACTCCATGATAGCCGGATCAATGTTACCGGAACGTGTTCCCATAACAACACCTTCCAGAGGAGTCAGACCCATGGTGGTATCTACACATTTGCCGTTTTCAACAGCACTGATGGAGGAACCGTTTCCTAAGTGGCAAACGATAACCTTGGAGTTATCCTTGTCAAGGCCAAGGAACTCAACAGCACGTTTGGAAACAAAGCTGTGAGAGGTTCCGTGGAAACCATATCTTCTTACTTTATACTCTTTGTAATATTCAATCGGAAGTCCGTACAGATATGCTTTTGCAGGCATAGTCTGATGGAAAGCGGTATCGAATACACCAACCTGCGGCACGCCTGGCATCAGCTCTGCGCAGACACGGATACCGATAAGGTTTGCCGGGTTGTGAAGAGGAGCAAGGTCATTGCACTCTTCTACAGCTTTGATCATTTCGTCTGTGATGATTGCAGAAGAAGCAAATTTCTCACCGCCATGTACAACGCGGTGACCGATTGCATCAACTTCCTTCAGGCTTGCAATTGCGCCTGTCTTTTCATTTGTCAGAGCATCCAGTACCATCTGGATAGCTTCCTTATGAGTCGGCATAGCTGCCTCTGTAATCTCCTTGTCACAGCCGGCTTTCTGATAAACAAGTCTGCCGTCGATACCGATTCTCTCGCAGAGACCTTTTGCAAGAACTGCCTCTGAATCAGAGTCGATCAGCTGATATTTTAAAGAGGAACTGCCGCAGTTAATTACCAATACATTCATGTTTTTACTCTCCTATTTCTAATATGTACGTATGAATTATCAATCCTGTGCCTGGCACTGTACAGATGTGATAGCAACAACGCCGACAATATCATCAGCGGAACATCCGCGGGACAGGTCGTTTACAGGTTTTGCGATACCCTGGGTTACAGGACCATAAGCTTCTGCTTTTGCAAGACGCTGAGCAAGCTTGTAACCAATGTTTCCCGCATCAAGATCCGGGAAGATCAGGACATTTGCTTTACCGGCTACCGGGCTGCCCGGAGCTTTGGATGCGCCAACGCTTGGAACAATAGCTGCGTCAAGCTGGAATTCTCCATCCAGTGCAAGATCCGGATTCTGCTCTTTTGCGATTCTGGTAGCTTCCACAACTTTATCAACGTCAGCATGTTTTGCACTGCCCTTTGTAGAATGGGAAAGCATAGCAACAACCGGCTCTTCCTGAACGAGAAGCTTGAAGGATTCTGCGGAGGAAGCTGCGATAGCAGCAAGTTCTTCCGGATTCGGGTTCTGTACCAGACCGGAATCACCAAATACGAATGCGCCGTTTGCACCATATTCGCAATCCGGAACCACGATCAGGAAGAATGCGGAAACCAGTTTGGTACCTGGTTTTGTCTTCAGGATCTGTAAGCAAGGTCTTAAGGTATCAGCGGTAGAGTGGCATGCGCCGGAAACCATACCGTCTGCATCGCCCATTTTTACCATCATAACTCCGTAGTATAAATACTGGTTCAGAAGGATTTCTTTTGCCTGCTCCGGAGTCATACCTTTCTTCTGTCTTAACTCCACAAGCTTGTCAATGTAGCCCTGTGTTTTCTCGGAAGTTGCCGGATCAACGATCTGTGCGCCGGAGATATCGTATCCGCTCTCTTCTGCGCTTTTTCTCACAGCTTCCTCATTACCAACAAGAATCAGTTTGGCAATTCCTTCCTTTAAAATCTTGTCAGCAGCTTCCAGAGTTCTCTTATCTTCAGTCTCCGGAAGTACAATTGTTTTTACATTTGCTCTGGCTCTGTCTTTGATTACATCAATAAATCCCATGATTAAATGGCTCCTTTCATTTTTCATAGCTATGTATATTATAACCTCCTCCGCCTTGTATTTCAAGCGTTTCGATGGTAGAATATGT